>CBFHBI010000380.1:0-4146 GCA_965653755.1 uncultured Blastocatellia bacterium | reverse complement strand
TCACGCCCGACATCGCGAGCGCGCCGATTTATCTCTTCCAACCGCGCGAAGCCATTCGCTCGGTTAATCAAGCCGCGATTTATTTCTATCTGAAACAACCTGCGGATAAAGTGACGATCGATATTCTTGACGCGAAGGGTCAGAAGGTGCGCACGTTTACCGGCGTGCGCGCCGATGAGCAAAAGCCGGAGACGCGCAGACCGGAAGAAGAATCCGATTTCGGTCCACCCGCGCCACGGCTGCGTCTGACGAATGCGGGACTGACGAAATTCACCTGGGATTTGCGTTATCCCGGCGCGACAGTATTTCCGGGAATGATTCTTTGGGGAGCCAACGCCGCGCAAGGACCGGTCGCAGTACCGGGGAATTATCAAGTCCGGCTCACCGTCGGCGATCACGTCGAGACACAGCAATTCGTTGTCAGGATGGACCCGCGCAGCGCAGTCACGCAGAAAGATTTGCAGGAGCAGTTCGATCTGGCGATGAAAATTCGCGACAAGACGAGCGAAGCGAATCAGGCTGTGATCGATATTCGGGAAATCAAGAAGCAGCTCAAGGATCGCGCCGATAAAGCTAAAGATCCGACAATTGCCGCCGCGGCTGATGCGCTCACCAAAAACCTAAGCGCGGTTGAAGAAGAAATTTATCAGGTGCGCAACCGCAGCGGCCAGGACCCTTTGAATTTTCCGATCAAGCTGAACAATCGAATCGCTGCTCTGCGGCGCACGGTCGAGACGGGTGACGCGCGGCCGACTAACGGGAGTTATCAGGTCTTCAAGGAGTTGTCTGGGGAACTGGATGTGCAGCTTGCGAAGTTCAAAGGTATCAAAGATACGGAACTCGCTGAATTTAATAAGACGTTGGCCGTCCGGAAGCTCGAACCGATTCGTTAACTAATCCAACAATCCAAATCGTCAAACACATCGCAAGACAGGCGCTGTGAAAATGCGTATTCACATCGGATATCTGGTTTTATCTTTCGGGTTTGGCTTTGTTCTTCTGGCGATACTGGTGGCAGTTTGCTACTTCGCAGTGCATCAGCAGGTCGGTATCATATCTGGGCTTGGACACACGATTGCTTTCTTCATTTCGCTTCTTATTTTTTTCTATTGTGGCGCTGACTGTCAGCCTCCGGTTGCAGTTGTGGTAGTGAATGCAATTTTTGATGTGATGTGCTTGTCGTTTCCGGTTTACTTAATCCTGCTCTCGCGACACGCGCGCAGAACTCAGGTATGACCCGCTGTTCCCAACAATCGTTGCACGCGGAGCAACACAGGATTCAGACAATACCGCGAGACAGGATCGTATGAATCGTTGACGCGCGTCTTTCAAGAGAGGGCGACCGCAGCGATAACTCACGAGTGCTCTGGCGCGCGCGCCTGCCAGGCGGCTACAATCGCACCACTTTTGCTCAACTACAAATCATGAAACGCTGTCCCACATGCCTGAGAGTTTATGCAGAGGAATCGCTCCGGTTCTGTCGAGTCGACGGGGCCATTCTCTCACTGCTCGAGACGGATTCTCAGGAGACAATGAAACTCGGCACGCCGGAACGCTTGTCGCGCGACACGGGTAGCATTCAGTTCGAGCGCGCTTCGCCCAGGCTCGCGCAAATTACTTTCGACGACGCGATTGAAGAGTATCCCGCGTGGTTTCCGGACGGTGAGGAGATTCTCTTCAGTCGCGAACGCAACGGCTTACGGAAAATTTTTCGCAAGCACATCGCAACCGGCGAGGAGACGCAACTGACGAACGGCGACCACGATGAGGTTCAACCGACGTGTTCTCCTGATGGAAGGACGATCCTGTTTGTGCGCGCGCGGCAACCGCAGGTGAAGCTCGAGCCCGGCGATGTCTTTGGCGTGTTCGTGGACGGCGACACCTGGGCACGCGATCTCGCTTCAGGCACAGAAACGAAACTAATCGAAAATGCATTCAATCCTGATTACTCACCCGACGGAAAGCGCATCGCCTTCGACGCGTCATGGGTAGGCCCGCGACGCATCTGGGTGGTCGATAATCAGGGCCACAACCCGCGGCAACTAACGTCGGATACGTCTGAAGCGGTGACTCACGTGCGTCCGCGTTGGTCGCCGGACGGCGAACGTGTCGTGTTCCAGAATATTGAACGCACGAAATTCGATGTGCGTGTCGTGGATTTACAGACCGGCCGCACGATGTGGGTGACGAATGATGCGGTCCAGGACATCAATCCTGTTTGGTCTGCCAGTGGCAGACACGTTTACTTCTCGTCCTATCGCGGCGGCGGCATAAATATCTGGCGTGCGTCAGTCAGCGCTGAGAGCATGCCTTTGGGTCCGCCGCAGCAGCTGACGATCGGCGCGGGGCAGGACGTCGAGATCGCACTCGCGCGAAACGGCAAGCGGTTGGCATTTTCAATCCTGCGCCAAAACGCGGACATTTGGAGATTGCCGGTTGATCCCGCGTCTGGTAAGCCGACGGGAACGCCACAGGAAGTAATCACCACCACTCGGGAAGACAGTCGCGGCGCGTGGTCACCCGACGGCAGCATGATCGCGTTCAACTCAGATCGCACGGGCGAGATGAACATCTGGCTTTATTCGATTGCCGATCGCACTTCACGCCAGTTAACCAAAGGACCAGGCGGCGATTACCAGGCGAACTGGTCGCCCGAAGGAAAGCGTATCGCGTTCTTCTCTTCGCGCCGCGGTACGGCGGACATCTGGTCGGTCGAAATTGCCACGGGAGTTTTGCAGCCAATCAGGACCGCGAGGTCGATCGATGTGAATCCATTTTATTCGCCTGACGGCAAGCTTATCGCTTTCAATTCCGACGAAGGCGGGCGGCCAGAGGTTTGGGTGATGAATTCGGACGGCAGCGAAGCGCGACAACTGACGAACGTTGGCGTGATGGGCCACTTCCTTCGCTGGAACCGCAATGGTGACGGAATTATCTTCCGCTCTCCCGGGATGGGAAATGCCCGGACGATGGAAGCGCCGATCGAAGGTGGTGAGCCGAGAGCGATTGCCGAAGTTATCGGCGGCTCGCACATGTCTCTGTCGCCCGATCACTCGCGTATCATGGATGTGATCGGGCACAAGACGCTTTGGGTCTCCCCGCTCAATTCAGGGAAGCCCGAGAAAGTTTTCGAGTTCGACGATCCCGATGTGAGAATCGATTATCCCGTCTGGTCTCCTGACGGAAAATGGATCCTCTTCGATCGCTTCAGGCCGCAGGGCGGCGACATCTGGATGATGGAAAATTTCGAGTGATAAATAAAAATCCCAGCAGACCAACCCCACTTTCGATATAAGTTTGACTAGATGAGGCTTTAACCAGTTCGGCCTTCAGGAAGTCGCCGCCAAACTGATTCAGTTTTATTCACCCGGAAGTGGCGGGGATCTAGCCGACGGCGCTCGCGAGGATTTCGCTCACTACAGTTGATTGCAGAAAGTTGTCGCGGAGAGTTTCGTCCTTAACGCTCGCCGCGATATCCCTGATAATCTCCGCCGCTCGGCCGAACGCGGCGCGACTCTCGGCCGGGTCCTGGTCAGATTGCAGACGGCCCAGCGCCGCGTGAATTCGCCACTCGACGACCGGCACGGGATATTGCTTCAGTTCATCGAGCGCGCGCTGAAATTCAGATTGTGCTTTCGCCGTATCGCCTTCAGCAAGAGCAATCTCAGCAAAAATTTTGTGAGCGACGGCGATATACTTGTGGACCTCGAACTTCGTCGCCATTTCGAGCAAGCGATCGGTAATCTCGCGCGCTTTGGCCGTATCGCCTTCGCGCAAGGCATGTTCGGCCATCGCGGCGTGCAAGCGAATGTTGTAGCGCCAGCGGAACCAGGCATCGCGATCGAAGATTTCGCGGACTTTATGAAACGCCGAGATCGTTTCGGTGAATTCACCTGAATGCGAGTAATCGATTCCCAAATTGATCAGCGAATTGGCTTCGGCTTCGTTGACATGATGCTGATGGCCGATCTGCAATCCGTACTGGTCGTGTTTGAAAGCGCCTTCAAAGTCCTGCAACTCGCGATGAATCCAGCCGATGCAGTTCGGCATGCGCGGGTGCCAGAATAGATCGCCGTTGCGTCCGGCCATCTTGATTCCTTCATCCAAAGTGGCCAAACCTGCCGACATGCGGCCGAGATTTCCTTG
>CBFHBI010000379.1:0-4151 GCA_965653755.1 uncultured Blastocatellia bacterium | reverse complement strand
CGGCGAATCAGTCGAGCACCCCGACAAATATTTTAATAACAACGTCGTCGCCGGACTGAAGTTGATCGATGCGATGCGCGAATGTGGCGTGAAGAAGCTGGTGTTCTCTTCGACAGCCGCGACTTATGGCGAGCCGGAGAAGCAGCCGATCGAAGAAACCGATCCGACGCGCCCGACAAATCCTTACGGCGAGTCGAAGCTCGCCTTCGAGCGCGCGCTACATTGGTATGAAAACGCCTACGGGCTGCGTTACGCGAGTCTTCGTTATTTCAACGCGGCTGGCGCCAGCGAACAAGTCGGCGAGCACCACGATCCCGAAACCCACTTGATACCGCTGGTGTTGCAGGCAGCGACCGGTGCGCGCGCGGACGTGCAGATTTTCGGCGATGACTATCCCACGCGCGACGGCACCTGCGTGCGCGACTACATTCACGTGATTGATTTGGCGCGGGCGCACATTCTCGCGCTCAATATTCTTGACGAACGAAGCTCGATCTATAACCTGGGCTGCGGCGGCGATGGCTACACGGTGAAGGAGCTGATCGACGTAGCGCGCGAAGTAACTGGCCGCGAGATTGCGGCATGCACCGTGAAGCGCCGGGCCGGCGATCCGGCGGTGCTGATTGCCAGCTCGGACAAGATTAAACATGAACTTGGATGGTCGCCCAAATTTCAGGATTTGAAATTGATCATTCAGTCGTCGTGGGATTGGATGCAGAGTCATCCGCACGGATACACGCGGTAGCCGCGGTTGCGGGGCGGTAGCCCGACCGTTAGGGAGGGCGTTCGTATCGCAACAAATGCGCCCTCCCTGACGGTCGGGCTACTGCACCGATCGTTCTCCACGTTAATAATTCACCCACCTCAATCGTCTTCACTGCGGAAACATCTGCCGCGGATTTCTTAACAAACTTTTTCGGCGATAGGGTCGTATCGGAAAGAGACCCGGCTCGAAATCATGCGTTATCTTTTCTCATTCTATACGGATGCCGCGCGCATTGCGCTGCAATCGATCCTGGCGCACAAGCTGCGCGCGTTTCTCACCTTGATCGGCATCATCATCGGTGTGGCGGCGGTCGTTGTAGTCGGCGCGTCGGTCAGCGGCCTGAACACTTACGTGACCGAAAAGGTCGCAAAGCTGCTCGGCGCCAACCATTTCATGATTGCGCGCATGGCGTTTCAGGGCCACATGTCCGACGAAGAATTCGAGCGCCGCAATCGCCGCAACAAGCGTTTGAACTGGGACGATTACGAATGGGTGCGCGACCACTGCACGTCGTGCGCCGATGTCGGCGTCGAGGTCGGCAGCGGCGCCGATCTGAAGCAGGATGGCATCGAGTTTCCCGGCGCGATCGTTTTCGGCGTGACCGCGAACATGGAGGACATCGAAGACAAAACAATCGCCGATGGCCGCTTCATTTCTGCCGATGAAGTGCAACGGTCGGCTTACGTCTGCGTGCTGGGCAGCGATATCAAAGACAAGTTTTTTCCGTCGGGCAGCGCGCTTGGTAAGACTTTGAAAGTGCGCGGCCTCCCGATGGAAGTGGTCGGCGTCGAAGAAAGCCGCGGCGCATTCTTTGGCGACTCGCTCGATCGTCATATTTACATTCCGGCCACGACTCATTTGCAAATTTTCGGACGCAACGGATTGCAGATTCACGGCAAAGCCGAAACTCGCGAGAACTTTCAGCCGGTGATAGAAGACGCGCGCATGTCGATGCGCAACAAGCATCGCTTGAAAGGAAACGAAGAAGACGATTTCGGTTTAGTCGATGTGGAATCGCTGAACAATCAAATCGATCAATTCACCGGCACGATTGCGGCGGTCGTCGTGCCGATCACGCTAATCACGCTCGTCGTTGGCGGCATCGTGGTCATGAACATCATGCTGGTGAGCGTCACCGAGCGCACGTTTGAAATCGGTCTGCGCAAAGCTGTGGGCGCGACCAAGCGCCAGGTGCTGCTGCAATTTCTGATTGAATCAGGAATGCTGTGCGCGTTTGGCGGCGTAATTGGATTGCTCGCGGCTTGGGGTGTGACGACGGTGATCACGAAGCTGGCGGCAATCACAATGACGATCACCCTTGGCTACATTTTGCTGGCGCTAATTGTTTCCAGCGTGATTGGCATGATTGCGGGCATCTATCCGGCATTTAAGGCGGCAAGATTGAATCCGATCATCGCACTGACTAAGACGACATGAAACCATTAACCACAAAGACACCAAGAAACGAAGTGTAAAAGGATCTCAAAACGCCTTAATGCCCATTTGTTCTTTGTGTCCTTCGTGTCTTGGTGGTGAAAGAGAATGAAACTTCGATTGCCAAACATCTTTCCCCGCGAAACGCTGCGCATGGCGCTCGACAATGTGCGCTCGAACAAGTTTCGCAGCTTCCTCACGGTGCTCGGCATCGTCATCGGCGTGATGGCCGCAATCGTAGTCGCTTCGATCCTCACCGGCATGCGCCAAAGCATCGTCTCGATCATCGAAGAGTACGGCACCAACAACATCTACGCCTTTCACTTGACCACCGGACCGCGCACTTCAACCGATCGCGCCGAGCGCCTGCGCAAACCGCTGACCGTCGCCGACGCTGAGGCGATCAAGCAATATGCTCCCTCGGTCGAAGACCTCGCGATCGTTGCGCCGAACGTCGGTTACAGCGGTGGTCCATTCGACGACAACATCACTTACCAGGGACACAACTATCGCTGGGGAAACACGTCGGGAGTTACGGCGAACTATGCGGACATCTCGAACATAACGATCAGGGAAGGCCGCTTTATCACTGAGGCAGACAATGATCAGCGGCGCAACGTCGTCGTGATCGGAGTGAACGCCGCCGATGCCTTGTTCCCAAATCAGCAAAACAACATCGCCGGCACGCAAGTGCGCATGGGTGGTTACGATTTTGAAATCATCGGCGTGCTCGAGAAGCGGAAGAACGCTTTCTTTGGCGAAAACGAAGAAGACAACGCCGTTTACATTCCGTTTCGCACCGCGCAGAAGGTCGCGCCCGCGCGCGGTTGGAACCTGTTCGTGATGCGCGCGCGTTCAGGCCAACTGAACGATGCTCTGACGCAAGCCGAAGACATCCTGCGCCGCCGCCGCAACGTGAAGTTCGGGGACGCCAACAACTTTGACATCAAGACTGCCGACAATTTCGTCAAGCAGTTCGACAACATCTTTGCGATGGTTGGTCTGGTCGCGATCGCCATCTCCAGCCTCGGCCTGCTGGTCGGCGGCATCGGCGTGATGAACATCATGCTGGTTAGCGTCACCGAGCGCACTCAGGAGATTGGCATTCGCAAAGCCCTCGGCGCGCGGCGTCGCGACATCACCAATCAATTTCTGTTCGAAGCGATGACCTTGACGTTTCTCGGCGGCATGCTGGGTGTGATTCTGGCGATCGGAATCAGCAAGTTGGTAATGCTTTTGATTCCAACTTTGCCGGCGTCGATTCCGATGTGGGCGGTGACCACCGGCATTACGGTGAGCGTCGGCGTCGGTTTGATCTTCGGCGTATGGCCGGCGCGCAAAGCCGCGCGGCTGGATCCGATTGAGTGTCTGAGGTACGAGTGAGGAATTTGGAGTGCGCTGGCTCAGCGAAGCGGCGACAGCGCTTTGGATCGATTCACGAACACAAATCATCAAATCCAAAGCGCCGTCGCCGCTTCGCTCTGCCGCCGCACTCCAAAGCTACTCGTGCAAGGTAGCCGCTTTGATCGAATCGATGATCTGCTGATACTCCGGATCGTCTCGCAACGAGTCCCAATTCGAATTTTTCTCAAACCACGGCTTGTTCTCGTTGCCTAACTCGATCGCGCGGCGCAGCCACTTGAAAGCTTGATCGCGCTCGCCTTCCATCGCATACGCCGAAGCCAGCCAATACGATACATCGTGATCGGTGTCCGCGGTTTCAAGCACCTGGTCGGTGAGTTGCGCGCGCGCCTCTTCGTTGAAGCCGAGCGAGCTGAGGAAGGACGCGTAAATCGGTCGGATGCCATCGAGCTGCGGCTGTTGCTCTAAAACCCGCTCCAGAATTTCTGCCGCTTTAACGTGTTCGCCCAGATAAAAAAGGACTTGCCCGCGAAAAGTTCTGATTAGCGGATGATCGGGTTCGATTTCAGCGCCGGAATCGAGTTCGGCG
>CBFHBI010000378.1:0-4176 GCA_965653755.1 uncultured Blastocatellia bacterium | reverse complement strand
AGGTTCTGTCTGGAGCTTCGATCAGCGAGTTCGCCGCATCGGATGGCCGACCGCATGGCAGCACCACGGTTGCGGGTTGTGCTCGGCCGCAGGCAGCGTCTGCCTCTTCAGGGTCTCTGGTGGCCACGCTGGCGAATAAGAACGAGGCTGGTCCGGAAGAGCAGACGTTGGCGCGTGAACGTGAATCGCAACTGCGCGAGGCGCTGGACGGACTGCGACGATCTTATCGCGAGGCAGTCGTGCTTCGCGACGTGGACGGATTCAGCTACGAAGAGATCGCGCAGATGCTGCAAATCAGCATCGGCACAGTGAAGTCGAGGATTTCTCGCGGGCGGTTGGAGTTGCGTTAGCAGTTGGATGGTTCTTGGTAAATCGAATGGTTGGCCTGTCCCGGTGTCACAGAAACTCGGTGCCAAGTTGGGTCGAAGTGACGACTTGTAGAGAGGGCCGGGCGATCAGCCACCGGGAGCGTTAGTTAAGTGGCCAGCAACAACCGCAGCGCTTCGCTCCCCGGCTGAATTGAAACGCCGTTCAGGCGAGCCATTCGAGAACATTTTCGATTTTCAATTGCCGATTGATCATCCGACTCAGCGGTATAGCAAGAGGAAAGGCGCAATTGGAAATCGGCAATTGGAAATCGGCAATGAATTGTGACGACATCCAACAATCGCTTTCGCTTTACGTTGACGATGGTTTGACTTCGGACGAACGCGCGGCGTGCTATGGACATCTCGAGGTTTGTCCCGTTTGTCGCGCGCACGTCGATCAACTGCGGAGTTTGCGCAGCGGGTTGGCGATGCTCGCCAAACCGGTGCCGCCGGCTGATTTAGTTCCCGCGATTAACAGCGCTTTGGCCGTGAAGACGGCCGAGCTGCGCGCTCGTCGCCAGGCCACCACCATCGATCGCATCAACGATTGGGCGCTGAAGTGGTTGCAACCTCGCCCCATGCGTTACGCTTTCAGCTCGCTGGCCTCCATTATTATTTTCAGTGCCGTCTTTGCCGCTCTGCGTCCGCACATGATTGCTTTGCGCGAAGCTACGCTGGCCTTCGATCAAATACAAATCGCATCGGATTCCGATGACTTCTTAGTTACTCGGTTTGACATCAACAAGCCGATTTCGCCTGAGAGTTATGCGGCGTTACGCACGCCTTACAATGCCGAATCGCCGAGTTTGAATCCTATTGGGTCACTGGCAATGCTTAATTGGGACTCGCCCGAATCGCATGCGAATGGCACGGCCACCCACGACGATATGGTGATTGTGGCGGACGTTTTCACCAACGGCTCGGCTTCGCTCGCACACGTGGTGCAAGCGCCGCGCGATCGACGGATGCTTCAGGAATTTCAGAACGCTTTGCGACAGGATGCAGCGTTCGTTCCGGCTTCGCTCGATCGCCGGCCTGAAACCATGCGCGTCGTGTTTTCTGTGCAACGAGTAGATGTTCGTGAACGCGGATACTAAAGCTCCGCAGCCCCAGCGATGAGGGAGGCCACATCACTTCTCAGCTTTCTTTGATACAGCAGTGCTTCTTTGCCTTCCAGCCCTCCCTGACGGTCGGGCTTCTGACTCAAATCTCGATTCGATCACACCCTGCTGGTTTCGCTTCCCCAGCTGTCGCGTCAGACTCGGATAAGTTTCCATGACGGCAGGCAAATTCTCGGCTCCCAGAAGTTTCTCCACGCGCTTGATTTCCTTCACCGATGCTTCGATCTCCATGAACAACCCGAACGGCAATTCGTCGATGACCACTTTGGCCTGGCCGACTTGCCAACGCGTACGTCGCTTTTCATAAATCAGACCAGGACGAAAATTCAATTCATAAAGAATCGCCGCCATCGCATCTGCATCGCCGACGGCTGCTTCATTCTCATCCTGATGCTTGATCGCCGACTTGCTCGGCCGGCGTTTTTTGAAAGTTATCTTGGCGCGGCCATTCACCCGGCGCAGGCGCAGCGCGCATCCCGGACGCTCCAGCACCCCGCCACGATAAATCGTGTTTTCCTCATGCTCCAATTCGCCCGGGACCAGCGACATCTCACGCATGCGCTGCTCGAGTGCCCGCCGTTGCTCGTTCGTCAGTCGATATTTTTTTTCGATTTCAATCGGCATAACTGAGCTAAGCGGTAAGGGCAAAGGGCTAAGAGCAAAGGCGAAGGCCTCAGACCGGTTCATCCATCGCACTTCGCCCTTTGCACTTGGCTCTTTGCGCTTTGCTTTCTCAACTTTGCCTGATCCACCGCATCACTTCTGGAATTGTCGCTTTCTTGCCGTACATCAACATGCCGACACGATAGATGCGCGACGCCAGCCAAATCAATCCCGTGGCGGTGGCCAGCCCAATTCCCAATGACAGCAGAATTTGCCACCACGGCGGCGTCTCGGTGACGATTCGCACCAGCATCGTGATGGGCGCAAAGAACGGAAACATCGACGCCCAAAAGGCGAGCGGAGAATTCGGGCTGCGAATTATATTAAAGGACACGAATAGCGCGGCGATCAGGAACAGAACCACCGGCATTGCCAGTTGCCCGCCCTCTTGTGTGGTAGTGACCATCGATCCCACAACCGCATAGACGGTAGCGTAGATAAAAAAGCCCATCAAAAAGAAGATCGCGAAATAGAGGAACAGGAACGGCGATATATGCGGCATCGAGAACGAGGATCGGACAGCCCAAATGGAAATCGCGATGAAGGTAAGCGCCCAAATTCCGAGCTGCGTCAGAGCCACCAGCGATACACCGATCAGTTTCCCCATCATCAACGGAAACGAACGCATGGATGAGAACAGTATCTCGGCAATCCGTGTCTCTTTCTCTTCGATGACAGCTCCGAGCACGACCTGTCCATACAACAGGACGCTCATATAGATCAGCATCGCAGCTCCGAACACCATAAAAAAGCCTGCCTCGCCTTTGCTTTCCTCGCCGGCGGCGCCGGTGGCTTTCAGATGAATAGGCTTTGACAACTCATCGAGCTTCTTTTCGTTGATGCCGTTATCGACTAATCGCTGCGACCTTACTGCCTGACTTATGGAACGTTGAAGTTGCTCTTTCGTGATCAAGTCGGCTGTGTTCCGCGCATGAAATTCCGGCTGACCACCATTCAACAGATCGGGCGGCAGGATTAGATAACCATCCAAGTCGCGCGCGCTAACTCGGGAATCCAAACTGGCTTTCACCTCGTCGAGCGAACGTCCATTCAGATCGACTCTCTCGATCGCATAGTCCGCCTTCACAAGTTTGGCTGTCTGTTCGGCTCGATCCTTGGCGCCAGCCGGGCCGGACGGCGTCATCTTCGGAATCGTTGGTTGCGGTTTTGGGCGTTCTTCGTCACCGTTAATTTCATTGGCGACGCGTTCGTACATACCGCTGGTTTGGTCGATGATCGCGATGCGCGTCGGTCCACCGGTCTTGAGGCCAATCATCAACGCCGGCACGACCGTGAACCCGACAGTCAGCAGCGGACCCAAAACGGTGGCAATCACATAAAACTTTGTGCGCACACGCTGGATGTATTCGCGCTTGATGACGGCGAAGAGTTTTTTCATGCCGCTTCCCTCACCTTCTCGACAAAGATGTCGTGCAGCGACGGTTCGACCAGTTCAAACTTGCTGATGACGACGCCCGCATCGACCAGACGATTGAGCAATGTGTGCGGATTCGCATCCGGCGCCAGCAACACTTCGAAATCTTCACCTGCCTGGCGAATGTTCGTCACGATCTCCGGATCGTTCAGCAGCCCGTCGGTTCCTTCAAAACGGACGCAGACCGCATTGCGCGCAAAGCTGCGCCGAATCTCGCGCAAGCGCCCGTCGAAAACCTTTCGCGATCGATTGATCATGCACACGTCATCGCAGAGCTTCTCGGCAATCTCCATCTGGTGCGTCGAGAGAATGATCGTCTTGTTCGCGCGCCGCAGCTCGAGGATTGTCTCTTTCATCACATCGACGCTCACCGGATCGAGACCTGAGAAGGGTTCGTCGAGAATCAGCAAATCGGGATCGTGAATGACCGCGGTGATGAACTGGACCTTCTGCTGCATTCCCTTGGACAAATCTTTGGTGCGCTTCTCTTTCCATTCCGACAGTTGTAATTTCCCGAGCCACTTGTCGATGCGCGCATCGGCTTCCCTGCCGCTTACGTCCTTCAACTCGGCAAAGAAGCGAAGCTGTT
>CBFHBI010000377.1:0-4177 GCA_965653755.1 uncultured Blastocatellia bacterium | reverse complement strand
AGAAAATGGAATCTGCGCATAGCGGACCATCTCAGGCGGATCGAACATGCCAAGTCGGAAGCGCGCCGTCATTAGACGCTTCACGGCGATGTCAATTTCCGCTTCGCTTATCAATCCGTTCTTCACCGCCTGGACCAAAGATTTATATTCCGTGCCGCAAGTCAGATCGGTTCCAGCTTTCACTGCGAGCGCCGACGCTTCGGCTTAGGTCTTGATGTATTTGTGACGCAGGTAAATGTCATCGATGGCGCCGCAATCGGAAACTACATAGCCGCCAAACTTCCATTCGCCGCGGAGAATGTCGGTCATTAATTCCTTGTTGGCGCAACAAGGCTCGGTGTTCATGCGATTGTACGCGCACATTACCGAGTACGCTTTGCCTTCGACGATCGCCGCGCGGAACGCGGGCAAGTAAGTTTCGCGCAGATCTCTTTCGCTAACCTGCGCGTCAAATGAATGTCGCTCGGGCTCGGGACCGCTGTGCACGGCGTAGTGCTTTGGCGTGGCAATGACTTTGAAGTATTTCGGGTCGTCGCCCTGGAGGCCTTTGACGAATTCAACCGCCAGGCGTCCCGTCAGATAAGGATCTTCGCCGTAGGTTTCCTGCCCGCGGCCCCAGCGCGGATCGCGAAAGAGGATGATGGTGGGGCCCCAGAACGTCAGGCCTTCGTAGCGCGCTCGCTCAGCGTCGCGAAGCGCCTCGTGCTATGTCGCCCGCGCTTCAGTCGAGATCACATCCGCAACCTGGTGCATCAAGTCTGTGTCCCAGGTCGCAGCCAAACCGATCGCTTGCGGAAAGACGGTGGCGTGGCCGGCGCGCGCGACTCCGTGCAGGGCTTCGTTCCACCAATCGTACGCCGGAATATCGAGCCGCACGATCGCCGGCGCCGCATTCATCATCTGCGAGACTTTTTCCTCCAGCGTCATGCGCGAAAGCAGATCGTCAACGCGCTGCTCGATGGGCAGCGATGGATTCTTGTAAGGCGGTGAGGTTTGCCCGCGGCCAGCTGACAAATTTAAAACCGCGGCGGCGACAAATAGGAAGCAAATCAAATTCGCTAAGCGCATAGTCTTGATGTGCTCGTCATTCTTAGTCATACATGACTTCAACCGGGCGCGTAAGGCCGCAATAAACGGGAACGCTTAAACGGCAATGATATAACTGACTCCGCGCTGGGATGTTTGTCAGGTCCGAAGAACCATCATTTAATAGCGACGGTCGTCAGACCGTCGTAACTGTCACGCCTCCCTTATTGAACGCCGAAGGTGCGGCATTTTTCGACGCTCAACGAAACAATGTCGGCCCTGCGGGCCTCGAATTCTCCGGCGACGTTGATCCACGGCCTCACGGCCGTGGCTATTCAATGGCGCGCCTGCGGCGCTCGGAGCGCAAGTCTGATCATCATCTCACTCCTAAAAGAAGATCAACCGTCAGCTGATCCAGTCGCTCGTAAGGCAGTCGTCTGCGCGCGAGTTCAGCGCGATCCAAGGGCATTGCTTTAATCTCGTCCGCGCGCACCCGAGTGTACGCACCGGCGTCTTGGCTGCCTGCCCCGCTGTGCCGAATCTCGGAGAGCAACGATTGAATCTCGGCATCTTCGTTGAACTGCCGCGCCTTCTCTTTCAGAATCAAATAATTTCGCATGCAGCCGGCGGCGAATTCCCACACACCGCCTTCGTCTTCGCTGCGATATGAGTGCGCATCGAAGTGCCTTGGACCGTCGTACGATTCCTCGAGCAACTTAACCAGGAAGAACAGATTCTTGATCGATTCGGAACCGAAGCGGAGGTCCTGATCGAAGCGCGGTCCTTTCTGATCGTTGAGGTCGATGTGAAACAGCTTGCCGGCTTCCACCGCCTGCGCGACGACGTGATAAAAATTCAAGCCCGACATTTGTTCGTGCCCGACTTCAGGATTTACTCCGACCATCTCGGGATGATCGAGCGTCGCAATGAATCCGAGCATCGCGCCGGTCGTTGGCAGATAAATATCACCGCGCGGCTCGTTTGGTTTCGCTTCGAGTGCGAACTTGTAGTCATAGCCTTGATCGATGGAATATTCGCAGAGAAAATTCAGCGCCTCTCGATTCCATTTCAAAGCCTCGCGTGGATCCTTGGCGGCATCGACTTCGGCGCCCTCGCGTCCACCCCAGAAGACGTAGATGTGCGCGCCCAACTCGGCGCCCAAATCCATCGCGCGCATTGTCTTTTGCAAAGCGTACAGCCGCACGCGTGAATCATTCGAGGTGAACGCGCCATCTTTGAAAACCGGATCGTAAAAAAGATTGGTCGTAGCCATCGGCACTTTCATAGCGTGATCGTCGAGCGCTTGTTTGAACTCGCGCGCAATCCGATCGCGTTCCGTCGGCGTCGCATTGATTGGCACCAAATCGTTGTCGTGAAGATTCACCCCGTACGCGCCAAGTCGGCTCAATTCCTTGACGATTTTGATCGGACTCAGACTCGGCCGCGTCGCGTCGCCGAACGGATCGCGGCCACGATTTCCCACCGTCCATAAGCCAAAGGTGAACTTGTGTTCGGGACGAGGTGTGTAATTGTTCATTTGACCTCAGCTTTCGATTCGCGTCGGGCTATTCAACAGTTCGCAATGCAGGGTAAAGCCTGCGATACGCTTCGTATCGATCATTCAAAATTGATACTGCCGCTGGATCGGGTTCGATTCGCGCGGCCACGTTGACGGCGGCGCGGCAGGCTTCCTCGACTGAAGGCCAAAGTCCGGCGCCCACTCCGGCCAGCAATGCGGCGCCATACGCAGCGCCTTCCTCGGCGGCCAAAATTTCGACCGGTTGAGCGTAAACATCTGCCTGGATTTGTCGCCACAGTGGTCCGCGCGCGCCACCGCCGCCGAGGCGGATCGTTTCGACTGGCACTTTCATCTCTTTAAAGATAGTCAACGTGTCGCGCAGCGAAAAAGCGACGCCTTCGAGAATCGCGCGAATGATATGCGCGCGTGTGTGACTCGCCGTCAAACCAACCAGGGAAGCGCGGGCGTGCGGATCGAGATGCGGCGTGCGCTCACCCATGAGGTAAGGGGCCCACAACACGCCGTCGGATCCCGCCGGCACACTCGCGGCTTCCGCGCACAAGAGATCGTAAGCGTCAGATTTTTTGTTCAAATGATCGGGCGATACGCCGAAGCGATCGCGAAACCAACGCAAGCTCAGCCCGGCCGCTTGCGTTACGCCCATCACGTGCCAACGTCCTGGCACTGCATGACAGAAGGTGTGTACTCGGCCCTTCGGATCCAACTCCGGCCGATCAATCGCCGCAAAGACAACGCCCGATGTGCCGATGGTGGCGCTGACGGCTCCTGCCCAGACGACGCCCATGCCCACTGCTCCAGCGGCATTGTCACCGGCGCCGGCTACGACCGCAGTTCCTTGCCGCAGGCCCGTAGCCGCCGCGCCTTCCTCAGAAATCCGGCCCGCGACCTCCGAAGACTCAAAGACCGCCGGCAGACAATTTTGATCGACAGCCATCGCGTTCATCATTGATCTGGACCAACGACGATTAGCAACGTCGAACAAGAGCGTACCCGACGCGTCGGCCACATCGGTCGCTTTTTCGCCCGTCAGTCGGAAGCGCACGTAATCCTTGGGCAACATCACCTTGCGCACACGCGACCAAAGCTCCGGCTCCCGCTCCCGCACCCAAAGTAGCTTCGGCAAAGTGAATCCCGTGAGCGCCGGATTTGAAGTCCACTCGATCAATTGATTCGCGCCGACAAGCTCCGTTATCGATCGACACTGGGAATCGGTACGTTGGTCGCACCAGATTAGCGCGGGCCTTAAGACATCGTCGCGCGCATCGAGTAGCACCGCGCCATGCATCTGGCCCGAAAATCCAACGCACGCGATTTCGTCGGCGCGCACCTCAGTTTGCTTGAGGACGCAGCGGACTGCTTCAGTTGCCGCGCGCCACCAGTCGCGCGGGTCTTGTTCCGCCCAACCGATTTGTGGCGACGCGAACGGCTGGTGCTCAGAAGTCGCCGACGCAATCACCTTACCCGCGTCGTTGATCACAATCGCACGCGTTCCGCCCGTGCCCACATCTATGCCCAACAATTTCATCGGCAGTGCAAATTCAAAATCATCGCGCACACTTGAGAATTGCTTCAGCCGAGACGTCGATGTCGGCTTCAGTTGTTGACCAATTC
>CBFHBI010000376.1:0-4177 GCA_965653755.1 uncultured Blastocatellia bacterium | reverse complement strand
GAGTGAAAATAGAAAAATGCAAATTGAAAATTTCAAAGGGCTCGGGCTTGAGAAATGGTGTGGCTCCCATCACACTCGCCTGATAACCTCAATTTGAAATTTGCATTTTTCAATTCCCATTGTTCAATTTCTTATACTCCAACTCTATCCGTGCTCGGCTCCCGGCACCCACGGGAACCCTAACTGTTGCTACATTTTCTCGTTGACTCGTTAAAGTATTACTGCTAGTATCGGCGGCGTCTGTGGACGGGCGCGGGGCGCCGACCCTGCTCCCTCGATTCGAGCTGACGGAGACGCTTGCCCATGCAAGATCGCTCTTGTGGCGTCGCTCACGACGATAACTCAGATACCTGCCCCGGTTCTGTGTCTCAGTCAATGATTCAAAAAGCACTGCCGGATTTATCCTCCGCACAAACAACTGCGCCGAAAAGCAATCAAGAAGGGGCGTCACATCCCGAAAGCGACAGTGTCGGCGCTTCGCGATTAATCGAATTTCCCGGAACCACGCGCTCGCTGCCGGAATGGCGCAAGCAGGTGAGTCAACGCGTGCGTGAGGTGCAGGAGCGAAAAGCGCGTGAGGCCGCAGAAGAATTAGCTGCGGCCCAGGAAGCAGGAGTTGTCTCCTGCGAACTGCCGTCCGGCCAGTTGGAATTGGTTCCGGATTTGGAACAGCCGGTCCTAAATCCGATCGTCTCCAAAGCGCTCGAGCGAATCGATCGGGCGCGGCGAACGGAATCATTCGCACCTTCGTATGGCCGGGCCACCGCAGCTGCGCCCGCACTCGCGGCGGAGATTGACGACCTGCGGCCGGAAGAACAATTCGAACGATTTATCGCCCAGTCGAAGCCGAAACTTACGGTGGTAACTCCGCCAGCAAACGTTAGCTCAACAGCAGCGCCTGAAGAAACGTTGATTATTACACCCGAGCCGGAACCGGCCGCAGCGTCAAGCACGACGCCTATGGATCGCAAACCGGTCCGCTTGATTTCGGAAAACGACCCCGCTCTGTCATATCTCGACACCTGTCTGTCGGTGCCGGCGCTGGCCGCGGACACACGCAACGACCTTCCCGCATTGTCGCGACGCTTCATTGCCGGCGTTCTAGATCTGATCTTTATGGCGCTGATGGTTTCGCCGGCGGCGGCGGCGCTCTATTACACGGTCGGCAATTGGAGCGCCGGAGAAATCGAATTGCTCAGCGGCATCGCCGTGGCCACGATGTTTGTTTACATGACCATTTCAATCGCCTTGACCGGAAGAACGTTGGCGATGCGCATGCTTTCGCTGAAAACGATCGACTTGCGCACCGGCTTGATCCCCACGGGCGGACAAGCGATTGGCCGCGCGTTCGGGTTCGTTTTTTCGTTTGCCATACTCGGTCTCGGTCAGGCTTACGCGTTGATCGATCCGGACAGACGAACAATCTACGATCGCCTTTCCAACACCATTGTCGTGCGCGCCTGAAACCACGCCAGATTCGGCAACCGGCGAGGGCTTTCGGCCCTCGCTTTTTGTTGCAGCGCAGCCGTCCCTACGTGCGGTTCACCGGCATCCCTGCCAACGCTATTTATGCTAATTTCTCCAATCGATGGATGACGAATCGATCAAATTGATCGTCGATGAGATCGCTCCGCTGCTCACAGGTCGAAGTCCCGGAAAAATCTTCGAACTCAGTCCGACATCGTTGGCGATCGATTTCGGCACGCGCGAAGGTTATCTACTCATCAGCGTTGACCCGGCGGTTCCTCGTCTTCATCTGATCAAACGGCGCGTCCGCGAACTCGAGAGGCAAAGCCGGCCGCTCACGCAGTTTGGTCTGGCTTTGAAGAAGCAACTCGAGCAAACAAAGATCGCGTCGATCGAAAAAGACCCGGGCGATCGAATCGTGCGTTTCAAATTGGCGGGTCAAACCGATCTCGGCGAGCCCAAGACGAGAACCGTTGTCGTGCAACTCACCGGCCGATCGGCCAACGTCTTGCTGCTCGACGAGCAAAGCCAAATCATCCAGCTTCTGCGATCGTCATCGGCCTCACCGCAAGTCGGCGAACCTTATCAACCGTCAAATTCATCCGCCGCCAGAACTGGAAGAAAACAGACCGATCTGCTGTCGGCCATCCGCAGCGGCAAATTTCCTTCCGCTTCGGAAGCAGCCGATCATTACTTCACGACGCTGTTTGTCGCGCGTGACCTGGCTGCGCGCATTGCCGCAGCGCGCTCCGCCCTGCGTAGGCGGACCTCTCAACAGGAAAAACTTTTCAATCAACTACAGAACGATTTGCGGCAACACGACAATCCGGAACAGCACAAGCGCATTGGCGATCTGCTGCTTGCGAACTTGAGCACGGCGAGGCGAATTGGCGATCGCGTACTGCTGATTGATTACTTTGCCGAAGGCACGCCGGCAATCGAAATCGAAGTCGATGAAACTACCACGCTCCAGCAGGAAGCGGCGCGTAGATTTGCGCTTTACGCCAAGTCGAAGCGGGCAATCGAGCAGATCAATTTACGGCTGCACACTGTGCGAAGTCGTCTGCGCGAACTCGAGGCAAAGACGCAAGCCTTCGAAGAAAAGATCGCGGCGGGCGACACGTCAGTCCTTGACCCGCAAACATCCGGAGCGGCAAAAGCCGCCACGCAAAAGAAAGATGAGCGCGAACGCATTCCCGGCACTCGTCGCTATCTTTCGTCCGATGATTACGAAATTCTCGTCGGTCGCACAGCGCAGGACAACGATCATCTGACTTTCAAAGTGGCCAAGCCGAACGATCTTTGGCTCCATGCGGCCGATTACGGCGGTTCACACGTCGTGGTGCGGAACTCGACCCGCAAAGACATTCCGCATCGTACGCTGATCGAAGCTGCCCAACTCGCCGCGTACTTTTCTCAGGCAAAAAAAAGTCCCAAAGTGGATGTCCATTACACGCAACGAAAGTTCGTGGCGAAAATCAAAGGCGGCAAGCCCGGCTTGGTTCGACTGCAGCGCTATAAAAACATCACCGTGCAGCCAAACGAAGCGGGCAGCCGTATTTGAACAATTCCAATGCTATCAATCGCGGAAATACGCGCAGACACTCAAACCAAAACCAATAACCAACAAGAAGCGATGAAATTGATTCGAGCGTTAAGACTCCGTGCCAAGAAGCCTCAGTGAGGACGCGATGGGTGTCGCGAATGGCGGACTCGCCAGACGATGAACAACCCAAACGCGAGAATCAGCGCAGAGATGACTCGCGCAACCATTCCATGAACGACGATGGTGCCGCCTCTGCCGAATAAATATAACGTTCCAGTGAACACACCCACGATCGCGCAAATGAAATTGACGATGAACCACAGCGCGAACATCGCCACGATGAATAAGAGACAGCCGTTGAAAACTCTCGCGGACGTTTTGTTGTCTTCCTGGGCCGCCGCCGGTTCGTCACCGCCCGCAAGCTTCTGATGAATGTTCCACTGAATGCCGTCGAGCCACTTGCGTATTTGAATGTTGTAGTAACCGCCGACGTCGAACAGCATAAATCCCATCGACCCGGCTCGCTTCACCAACAGATCGACTTCCACTTTCGTTCCGCCGGCTGCGGATTGAAAACGAAATGTCGCGACGCCCGCGTGCGTAAAGCTGTAGCCCTCCGCGCTAAATCCATCAGTCTCGTCGCGGCTCTTCCACCCCAACGTTTCACTGACATATTTCCGCGCCGCGCCCATAACCTCGTCACGCGACGCCTGAAACAATCTCTCCTGGTGAAAGTGCTTGTACTTCCAATCCATTAGTCAAGTATAACGAGACCGGACCGCGTCCAAAAATGCATGATTGAACTTGATCGCCTGCCCACGCGCTTCGGGGACAATCCATTCTGACTGAACCAATGGGACTGCAATCATCACCGGTGTTGGCGAAACTTGTCTGTCCAAACCTGTTCTCGATCACACCAATCGGAATATACTGCTGCGCAACCGGAAGGAGCGCGTAAATGCATCGCAGAAACTTTATCCAAGGCGCAGCGGCATTCGGCGGCGCCGCGTTGACGCCGAAACTGTTGACCTCGCTGTTTGGTGTTGGCTTTGACAGGCCGACGGCCCGGGTCGCGTTCGTAAAGACCGCCGATCGCGCGGTAGGAGTGAATCGCGCGATCGATTTGCTTGGCCTGCGTTCGTTTAACGGCCGCGACGTCTTCAT
>CBFHBI010000375.1:0-4197 GCA_965653755.1 uncultured Blastocatellia bacterium | reverse complement strand
AACGAAGGAAACAATGATTAGCTTGAAAAGATTTCGCATCAGAACCTCTCCTGTTAGTGATGTACCTCGATCCGAGCCGCAGACATCCGGCGCTCCGGGTCAACTTCATTCAGCTCAAGGTCAGGAAGGCCGGTTTACCGCCGCTGTCTGTTTTTAAAGGGCAGCCACCCTTCCTTACCCTGAGTTACTTCAAGTTATCGCTTGCCTGCGAGTCCATGAATTCTGCCCACTGTTTCTGTCCAAAGCTTGTGCCAGAAACTATGGACCTTCCTGGCCGGCAGATCAGACTTAATCGACAATTGATTCTTCCAACTATTAAGCATCTGCGGGTCTAAGTTGAGAACGCCGGCGCGCGTCACGTCTTGCGGTGGCGTTACCAATGAGGCCATGCGATCGTAAACAACTGCGCGGTCGGCCTGATTAACTCGCAGGAGCAAATACCAGAGGGTCATCGCATCGCGAGGCCGCGCCTCGCTTAAAACCGGGGCCAGCGCCGCTGCTCGCGCTCCTTGATCGCCCGCAAAATCAAATCTCGATAAGGCGTCTTTGAAAAGCTGGGTCGCGTCTTCGAAGTAAGGCGTGCCTGGTCCAAGTCCCCGCTTCATCGCGCACGCCGCGCCCGCCGGCACGGACGATTCGCGATCGGTTAATTGCAAAGCAACCCAACCCAACGTCACATGCAGAATGCTGTCGCCGGCATCGTCCACTTCGAGCGTGTAGGCGCAGCCCAAGTCTTCTGCGACGCCCGCGGGTGTATCTACAAAGAAAAGCTTCGGCGGCGCTGAGATTTGCGCGCTCAATCGTCCGCGCGCCAATTCCAGCCGATGCTCATCAGATTTGGTTTCCAGCAGGCGCACGCGGCTGTTGGGATCGACCTCGACGTTGCCGATCGTCGCGACTTCGATCTTCACGCGCGAAGTCGCGTCAGTTTCGAGCCATTGGCCCACAGCTAGTTTGCTGCTGTCACTGATAGTCCGGGAATCGATCCGGGGCGCGCCGCCAAGTCGCGCCACGTTCCATTCTTCGCGCGTTCCGTTCGGTCGCAGCCAGACGAAAGCAGCGGCGGCAATCAAGGTGAGCGAGGCGGCGATTGCGAGTGGCTTAACAAACCAGGGCCGTGACGGTCTTGACGTGGCGGTTTCCATGCGCGCCGCGATGCCCGGCCAAACAGAATCAGGCGCGGCGATCAGTTGAATCTGCGAAGCCATACTGAATCCAAACTTCGCCTCGTCAAATTTCTCGCGACAGCTGGCGCAAGAGATCAGATGTTGGCTCAGGCGTCCGCGTTCTGCCTCAGAAAGCTCTTCGTTTAGGTACGCCGAAAGTTGTCTTGATACGTGCTGAACAAACATTTCAATCTCCAAAACCTGCAATCATGTTGCGGTTCAAACGACATGGTCGCGCAGGTGGCGCAGACCTCTGGCCAACGCTTTGTGGCCGCGGTTGAGACGGGAAGCTACGGTGCCTTTCGAACACGACAGCACTTGTGCGATCTCTTCATAAGACATTCCTTCGAGGTACTTCAGCAGAATCGGCCAGCGAAGTTTCGGTTTCAATTCTGAGATCGCTTGGCGCACGGCGTCGCTCAATTCTTTGCGCGCATAGCGTGCGCGGGGCGATTCTGTTGAGGTGGTTCTCAATCCCATGAAATCGGCAAGCGGCACAAATCTTCGCCGCTTGCGATGTTCGTCATGGCAGGTGTTGATTACCAGACGATAAAGCCAGGTCGCGAACTCCGCGTCGCCGCGGAACTGATTGATGCGCGTCATCAACTTGAGAAAGACCTGCTGCGTAACATCGGCTGCTGCCATTTCGTCGCCGGACAGCGCGTAGATGGCGATTGAATACACACGATCCTTGTATGCTTCGAACAGCTCGCGCAGCGCCTCGCGGTCGCCTTGTTTACAAGCTGCGATTGTCCGCCAGTCGATAGATTCCTTCACCGGCTGCTGCTCTCGAGTCGCGACGATTTGATCGAGCATCATTGATTAGACGTACCGTCCGGCAATTATCTTCCCTCGAAAGTCGATTGTGAAACTTTTGTTGACAGCCAGGCGATCCAACGCATAAGCTGCCACAGATTTTCGACTCGAGTATTCCCGGCCCACGGTTGTTCTATCAAGCTAAGAAAAGAGCGTTTACCAAGATGAAGGTCCGCACCCCTGTCCTGGCCGTTGTCTGTTTGTTTACCTGTTTCAGTCTGTCCGCTGCGGCTCAAACTCCCGGCAGGAATATGAGAAAAGAAGCCATGCTCTGGGAGCAATTGAAAGTGATTGCCCCGGACAGCGTCGAGACATTCAAAGCCGGAACGACGGCCATGGACGCCGACAAGTACGATGAAGCAATCAAGCTTTATCAGTCCGTTTACAAGAAGGCCCCTAACTTCGATCCGGTTATGAGACGGCTGGGATATTGTCTGATCGCGGCCGGAAAGATGGAAGAAGGTCTTGCCATGCTCGACAAGGCCATCGCTACAAATCGTAACACCGATAATCTGGCTGCTCTCGCGCGATCCCTCGCCTATCCGTCGGAGGACAAACAAGGCACGCCGCAGGAGAAAGCCCGCGCGCTCGCTTTGATGAAGGAAGCGATGGCCATGCCGCACACGGACGAAGGCGATGGTTACTATCAAATCGTCCTGGGCCAACTGGCGCTTGACAACGACGATCTGACTACCTTTCGTAGCGCGACAAATCAGTTGGCATCTCTGCAGCCAAATTTAGCGGCCACGCATTATTATCTGGCGATTTTGGCAGCCAACGATGAGAACTGGTTGGTGGCGGAGCGCGAGATCAAGACCGCCGAGAGCTTGGGCCTGCCGCATGAAGCCGTGCAGCGTTTTCTGGACTCAGGCGTTCATACGCGGGCAAGTTCATACCGGGCGATTTTATACGCGGCTGCTCTGGTGGTGATTTGGGCGCTTGGCCTCGCGCTGCTGTTTCTGGTGGGCAAGTTCATGTCCAAGCGCACGCTGCGCTCGATCGAAGAAGCCGATCCCAATACCGCCGTGAGCGGTTCTGAACTGTCGTTGCGCAAGATCTATCGACGTCTGATCGGGGTGGCGGGCGTCTATTACTACCTCTCCATACCGTTCGTCATCTTCCTGGTGCTGGCGGTTGCGGCCGGCGTTACCTACGCGGCGTTCATGGTTGGCCAGATTCCCATCAAGCTGATTCTGATTATTGACGCAGGCGCACTAATCACCAGCTATAAAATGATCCGATCGCTCTTTATTAGAATCGAACCAGACGATCCGGGACGTAAATTGACTCGAGAAGAAGCGCCCGGGTTGTGGGACTTAGCGCGCGCGGTCGCCGAAGCCGTCGGCACCCGCGCGGTCGATGAGATTCGGATCACTCCAGGCACTGACGTCGCGGTTTATGAGCGCGGCAACCGCCGGGAGAAGGCAAACGATCAGGCGCGCAGAATCCTACTCCTCGGTCTCGGCGTATTGAATGGGTTCGACATCAACGCGTTTCGCGCCGTGTTGGCCCACGAGTACGGACACTTTTCGCATCGCGACACCGCCGGCGGTGTAGTGGCGTTACGCGTTAACCAGGACATGATTAAGTTCGCGCACGCGATGGTTCTGAGTCGCCAGAACGTTTGGTGGAACCTCGCTTTTCATTTCTTACGCGTCTATCTATTCATCTTCAGGCGGATCAGCCACGGCGCTACGCGCTTGCAGGAAGTCCTTGCGGACCGCGTGGCAGCTGTCAGATATGGCGGCGCAGCTTTTGAGGAAGGGCTCAAGCACGTGATTCGCAAGAGCGCTGAATTTGAATGGTCGGCCAATCGTGAAATCAAAGAATCTGCGCAGGCGCGGCGCGCACTGCAAAACGTTTACGAATTGCCGTCGATTGAGAGCACGGAAGCAGCCCAAGCTGCAGAAGAGAGCCTGAACCGTGAGACCAGCGAGGACGATACGCACCCGTGTCCAAACGATCGCTTCAGGCTGACGCGCAAAATAACTTCACAGACCGAGCCGCCGCTATCGGGCATGGTTTGGGATTTATTTAAGGACAGACTCGCACTGACTGCAGAGATGACAGCGCTTATTCAGAATCAGATTCAGAATTACTAGATCAGGCTACCGCTTGGCCTTTGTCGTGTGAGGCGATTGCAACTTGAGGCTCTTCAGGTTCGAATGATCGTCGTCGCCTGACAGTTCCATCAGATTCAAAGATGTAAGCCGAG
>CBFHBI010000374.1:0-4198 GCA_965653755.1 uncultured Blastocatellia bacterium | reverse complement strand
GACGATGCGGCTACGGTGTGGGCAAAATGACAGCCGGCTTGGTACATCGTATCGCGCTCAGTTAGTTCGCGCGGCGTGAAAAACTGTGGAAAGTGCAAATGCTGAACGTCGTGCGGGTTGTAGATCGAAGGCAACGCGCAGACGACAAATCGTTGGTGCGGAAAATGTATGACGTCGCATCCCAAGCCCTCGTAAAAACCATCCGACACGATATAGGACGGGAAGAAATCGCGTGCGCTACTCTGGTAACGCTTTGTAGCTCGCAGAAAGCGAGCGGCCGCGCGACGCGCCAGTGGATCCCGTAGCCGTCGCGCGAATCGTTGATTCGCTCCGATGAACGGCTTGAAATAGTCACTTTCCGTGTCTGATTGCACGACCAGCAGATATTCTTCGTCGCCGTCACAGAGCTGGCCCAACCCATGAACCAATCCGAGAGCGACTTGGGCGACGCCCCCGGCAGTGGCCGGGTCGATCGTGACGTCAATTGCAACCCGCAAGGGCTCTTCGTTCGGCATCATGAAGAATTTCTGGTGAATATCTGTTCCAGCACACGCACGGCGCGCGTCACTGTGGCAGGCGTGCTGAAGTTGTCGCGGGTAAAGCCCACGCCCAAGTCAGCATAAACCGCTTCTGAGTTCGGAAAGCGCCCCGAGTAGTTTTTCTCGACGCGCGCGAGATCTCCGCGGAGTATCCAATCGCGCCAATGACCTTGCTTGAAAAAGCTCAGTTGATTAATGGGCTCGAAGTTGGCATGCCACACGGTCACGCCTGCCTCCGTTAAACGGGCCATCAGGTCTGACTTCTTAATCCGCGCGGCCTCAGTCAACCTGACAACAACCTGACTGTAAGCCGGCTGGATTTCGCTGGATTCCGGCACCACGATTTCGAGCTCATCGAACCTTTTCAAGTTCTGAAGAAAGTCTCTGACCGTGTGCCTAAGCTTCTCCAAATATGCCGGATAACCGCGCAATTGCTCCAGAGCGACTGCCGCGACGATTTCCGAGATCCTGCCGTTCCACGAAAGCGTTTTTTGATCGCGCACGCCATACTCGGCGGACATGTCACCCCAGTTGCGAATGGTTCGCAACTCGCGCGCGAGCGCTTCATCATTTGTGGCGATCATTCCGCCTTCGCCGGCCTGAATTGGTTTGAGACAACCGAACGAAAAGATTGCAGCGTCGCCAATCGAACCCACTCGACGGTTTCTCCAGCTCGCGCCGAGGCTCAAACACGCGTCCTCGATCACGAAGAGCCCATGCTGCTGCGCCAGCTCATCAATCCAGTCCATCGCTTCAGGATTGCCCCACATATGGATGGGAATGATCGCTTTGGTTTGCTCGTTCAGCTCCCGCTTGACGCTCTCCCGATCCAGCATGAAATTATTACGATTGATGTCGGCGAATATTGGCGTCGCGCCGGCTGCCATTATGGCGAAAGGATCGGCTACACAGGTGTCAACCTGATGAACGATCTCTGCCCCAGGTTTAATGCCTGCCGCGCGCAGAATGATCTGCAACGCCATTCCGCCGGTGTTGACCGCCACGGCGTGGTGAGTTCCGACGTAAGCCGCAAATTCATGCTCGAGCTTCTGATGGACCAGATCGCCGCCGTAATTGGCGTTCCAGTTGGAGGTCCGCAAGACGTTCGCGACCGCTCCTATTTCTCGTCCCAGAATTCGCGGGTAGTGCTTGCGGTTCGCCCCGACCGTATAGGCTACCCGACGCAACATCCCGTCCAGCCGCGGGTAACCTGAAACTTTCGCTCGGATCAGATTCTTGACACCGGATGACTTCATTCATCTATACATTAACTGCCGCGCGTCGTATTCAGCAAAACGCGATGGTTACAAATCACCGGACTTTTCTGGCGATGAAGGTGTGCAAACGTCCCTGCTCGCGGTGCCGGTATTGCGCGAGCGCCAGCGCGAGGCGGTACGCGGTGTCTTCAGGCAGCACTGACCTCAGAATTTTTCCTGATCTGGAATTCAGCACAGCCTGCTTCAACTCATCGAACGAACGCGGATGTAAATTGATAATCGACTCGTGCGGGCCCAGATCGCGGATCAACTTTAGCTGCGGCCGGCGCAGCGCACCGAGATAGTCATCGTGCGTCAGAGCGTTCTCGCCCCCGTACAATTGATGATCGGGTTGCGCAGCGAGAAAATCCTGGAGTCCTTTGCCGTAATCATCGACCACCGGCTCGCGTGACGCAATCAATAACCCATCGGCTCGCAGCACACGGGTTATTTCCGAGATAAACCGACTGAGGTCGCGCGCATGATGCAAACCCTGGCGCACATACGCGACGTCAAATTCGTCATCGGCAAACGGCAGCGCTTCGCCATAAGCGTCCACCAAATTAACGTTGGTCAAATTCTCATGCTGAACCACGAAATCAATTGCTCCTCGTCCGACGCTATTGGACGGGTCCGGCTCAACCGACGCGACTGCGAAACCCGACTTGGCGAAGGCAAACGAAGCAATGCCGTTTCCTCCGGGAATGTCGAGCACCCGCCGAGCCTCGGGCGCCTGAGCGCGAATGATCGCCAGAACTTCTTTGAACTCCGCACTGTCCAGAAACCGCCGGCAGTTCTCGATCCGATCGGCAGTCAGGTATGAGTCCCGAATCAGTTGTTGATGTTTAGGATCGTGACGAAGTATTTCAACCGCTTGTTCCCAGGTGTAGGGATATTGGGTCGTAGTGGCCATGAATGAGAAGAAGCAGAAGTAATCATTGCCGATGACATAGCTCCAGTCACTGCGAAATTCGGCGATCGTGGGCAGAGACTTGGAACGCCGATACCGCGCCTCGAAATATTCAGGCCGGTGCGCCAGCCCCTGACACAGGTAATCAAAAAAATATTCCTGCAGCGTGAATCCCGCCGCCGCAAACGAAGCGACAAACTTATCGTGAGCGAGTCTGCTGTTGTCGTCGATAAAACATTCAGTGTCGTGAACGGCGATGCTGACGATTACCGGAATGCTCTTGCTGCCGATTATCTGCCGCAGCTTTTGGGCTGCTTGATAACCACGCTGATGCCCGTCCGCAGATCCCTCGTTGTGATAGCGGGTGTCGTTCAGGCAATGAATCGCGGCCTGAGAGATTACACAGTCGAGTTCGAGCCGCGGCAAACTGAAAAAGTCTTCCTGCAAAATCGTCAGCTCGGCCGGGCATTGATCAACCTCGACCGGAATCGCGGTTTTCAGCATGGTGTTGTGGTATACGCGTCCAAACAGCGCAAGGTAATCAGCTACGTGCGCCAACTTGTTGCCCAGACTAAAAAGGGTCATCTCCTGCAGCGGCCGGCCACGTTGACGTAGGATTTCCAATGCAAACAAACGCGTATGCGCATAGAAGTCAACGTATGCCATATCTGTTGGCTCAGGGCCCGGCATATGATCGGTGGGCGCGGGGGACCGCGAATATCGGCGTACTCCTCGCGCCAGATCCATCACGAGCGGAGGTGTAATCGATTTAACGATCTGCTTGATCATCTGCGCGTTAAGCCGCGTTGATGTCCCGGCGGCACATCCATTTCTAATTATGATTGCACTGAAGTTTGTACGGCGAAATTTTGTCCATTCGGACGCGTGAGCGCCCTAATTGGACGCGCCGGATTGCCGCCCACAAGTGTCCAGTCAGGAACACTCCGAGTGACCACACTTCCGGCCGCCACGACTGAGCCTTCGCCGATGGTCACACCTCTTAATATTATGGCGTGTGCTCCTATCCAGCATTTGTCTTTAAGGTAAACGGGAGCAATCGCAACGCCATCCCACGCGAACGTTCCCGACATCCAATCTCGCAATGCGTGCTGCCGTTGTTCGTAATCCAACGAGTGGGAGTCATGATCCATAATCAGTGAGTCAAACGCGACCATCACGTCGTCGCCGATATCCACCAAACAGGCAACCGAAAGAACTGTTCCACCTCCGATATGGCTACGAGATCCGATCTTTACGCTCGCACCCTTCCTCTCGAGCGTCAGGTTGCACTCAACGTTGGATGAATCGCCCACGATCAAGCTACAGCCGGCAGGTTCACGGACCGTAAGGCGAAATCCAGACAAGTGAGTGTCCCGACCCACGCGAAATCGATCACCGAGGACGGACCGGCATTCGCGGATCGGATCAGCAGGCGGCGCCAACAATTTCTTGAGCGCTCCCACCGTCGATCTTCGTAAGTTAGAAAGCATACT
>CBFHBI010000373.1:0-4200 GCA_965653755.1 uncultured Blastocatellia bacterium | reverse complement strand
GCCGCCGTGACTTCCGAATTGCAAACGCGAACTGATTTGCGTGGTTTACGGGCGCTGGTGGTCGATGATCAAGCAACGAACCGCGAGGTGGTCGTCAAACAACTAACCAACTGGAGCGTTGACGCGATCGAGGCGGACACTTTCAAAACGGCGCTGGCGGAACTGCGCGCGGCCTCATACTCGGGCAAGCCTTTCGACATGGCGCTGATCGACGGAAAGATCCACGGTCGTGACGGATTAGATCTCGGCCGTATGATTAAAGACGACTCGAAGTTCGCAAAAGTGCGCTTGATGCTGTTGACGACTTTCGGCCAACGGCCGTCGGATGAAGAACTCAGGGCTGCCGGTTTCCGGACCTCTCTGATCAAACCCGTTAGAGACTCACAGCTCTACGATTCCGTAGTTACGCTCATGAGTGATCAGTATCCGACTGCTGAGCTTTCGGGACGAGAGCCTCGAGTTGATTCGGCCACTCCTGCGGAAGAACACCTGCACGTCGCCAGCGGTGTTAAGTTGCTGGTCGTGGAAGACAATCCGATTAATCAACAGGTCGCTCGCTATCAAATTGAACAGATGGGTCACGAGGTCGATATCGCGAAAAACGGCATCGAAGCCCTCACCATGCTCGACGAGGGTGATTACGCGTTGGTGCTGATGGATTGTCACATGCCGGAACTGGACGGCTTTCAAACGACGATGCGCATTCGCGGTCGCGCCGACTCGAAGCGTGACCTGCCAATAATCGCGTTGACGGCCAGCGCCGGCGCCGGTGAGAAAGAAATATGTTTAGAAGCCGGCATTAACGACTATCTGGTAAAGCCATTTCGTAAAGAAGATTTGTCGGCAATGATCGAACAGTGGCTGAAACACGGAACGCGACCGGCGACTGATGAGCTACCTGCAACTACGAGCGCCGATGCGACGGACGATGTGGCGAAGGGCCTCAAGCAACTCGAAGAAGATTATGGCAAAGAAATGATGCTGAAGATTGTCGGGATGTTCATTCCTGATGCTACCGCGCGCGTCGAAAAAATCGATCAGGCAATCAAGCATCAAGATTTCAAAGCGCTCGAAGAAGCAGCGCATTCGTTGAAGAGCGGCGCTGCGAATCTCGGCGCGAAAGAAATGGCGGACATTTGCGCCGAACTGGAAGAACGAGGAGAGGCCAAATCACTTGGCGACGCGGAACAGCTTTTGAAGAACTTACGCGAGTCGTGGACGACGGTCGGAACTTATTTGTCGCAGTTTGATTAGTGGCTTTGCACAACAAGTCGGGCTTAAAGTTTGACGGGACGCTCGGTGCTGGGAGCGCGGCCTCGTCCGCATCGTTCGCCACACGCAAGACTGACCGCTCACGATTTCAATGATTTCTGGCGTTCGCCAACCAGCCGTTGCGGACGAGGGCGTCCGCGCTCCCAGCACTCGAGGCTCACTTTGATTCCAAATCGACTTTTTGTGCCAAGCCAGATAGCGTCGAATTACCCGCAAGCCTCGCTACTCATTTGATCGCCGGCGAAAATAATAAAAAACCGGCAAGCCAAGAACGATCAAAATCAGACCGGCGCCCGCACTGCGCGGACTGGTTTGCAGCGTGTTAACGATTAACCACAGCGCCACAACGATGAAGAGTAAAGGGAGGACCGGGTAACCGATCGTGCGGTACGGGCGCTCTGCGTCACGCATCTTGCGCCGCAATACGAACACCGCCGCAGTCGTCAGCGCGAAAAACAACCACAACGCAAAGACTGCGAAGTCTGTCAATTGATCGAAGGTTCCTGAAAGCGCCAGGACACAAGCCCACAGCGCCTGCATTGCAATCGCCCACACCGGCACGCGCGAGTTTTGTTTAACTCGGCCCAGCCGCGAAAAGAACAAACCGTCGCGGGCCATCGCATACGGCACACGCGACGCGGTGAGTATGCCGCCATTCAACGCGCCGATTGTTGACACCACGAAAATAATCGAGATGAATTTCGATCCGTTCAAGCCCAAAAAAGTCTGCGCTGCCTTCGTCGCCACCGGCAACGCCGCAGGGTAAGCAGTTGAATTCGAACTTATGATCTGTGCCGCCGGCAGGGCATAGACGTAAGCGAGGCTCACCAGCAAGTAAAGCGTAACTACCAAAAGCATTCCGCCGATTAGAGCGCGCGGAAGATTACAGCCGGGGTTGCGCACTTCTCCCGCGGCCATCGGCAGATTGTTCCAACCGTTGTAGGCCCACAGCGCCGCCAGCATCGCCGCGCCGAACGGTCTCAGTCCGCTCCACTGCGGGCCCTCCACCGTCGCCAGATGTTTCCAGGTGCCGCTGGTTGAAAAGCAGAACACGCCAATGACGATCGTGGCGATGCCGATAATCTTGGCAGCGGTTAAGACTGTCTGGGTTCTTCCGCCAAACGCTACGCCGACGCAGTTGATGGCTGAGAAAAATAAAATCAGAGCCACAGCCACCGCTTGCTGCGCGCCTAGTTGCCAATTGAAGTCATGTGCGAAGACGTGAAAGGTGTGCGAGATCCAAACTCGATTGAGCGGGACAAAGGCCGATAGAAACGTGGCGCAGCCAATCCCGAGGGCGGCGATTATTCCTGTCTGCGCGACCGCAAGTTGCATCCAGCCGTAGAGAAACGCCGGCAAGCGTCCGTAAGCGGCGCGCAGATAGACGTATTCGCCGCCGGCCCAGGGAAACATCGCGCCGAGTTCCGCATACGTGAGTGCGCACGCCAGCGAGAGCAGGCCTGCGGCCGCCCAGGCAGCCAGCATCAAGCTTGGCGCTCCGACCTGCTGTGTCATAATCGCGGCCTTCAGAAATATTCCGGTGCCGATGACCTTGCCGACGACCAGCGCAGTCGAGTCGGTCAGGGTAAGAGAGCGGACCAGATGATCATTCGTTTCTACCACCGGCGGCATGTGCTTTTCTTGGAGGCGGCACATCAGACTATACCTGTCGGGCGAAATCAAGGATTAGACGACTTACTTCCGAACGATCTATAAATTACGGGTCCTATGATTCTGCTCCTCTCGGAGAAATGCGATGCGAATCAAAATACAATTGGTTTTGCTGCTAATCGCGGCATTCTCGCTCGCCGTGTCGGCCCAGGGTCAGCGCAAATCACAACCTCAATCCTTCGACGTCATCATCAAGGGAGGGCTGGTGTACGACGGGAGCGGCCAACCGCCGCAGAGGGCCGATGTCGCCATCAAAGGCGATCGCATTGCGGCGGTGGGCAACTTAAGTCGAGCCACGGCGCAGACGGTTGTTGAGGCGAAAGGATTCGCCGTAGCGCCCGGCTTTATCAACATGCTATCGCACTCTGAATCGTCCTGGATCGTCGATCCGCGTTCGCTCAGCGAACTCAAGCAGGGTGTCACGACGCAGATTTTTGGTGAACTCTCAATGGGACCGCTGAACGACGAAATGAAGCGACGCTTGCGCGAGCAGCAGGGCGACGTCAAGTATGACATCGAATGGACCACGCTCGCAGAGTATTTACATTATCTGGAAAAGCGCGGCGTCTCGCAGAACTTTGCCTCGTTCATTGGCGCGGCCACGATTCGTGAAAATGTCGTCGGCCTGGAAGACAAGCCGCCGACTCCGGCGCAACTCGACCAGATGCGTGAGCTGGTGCGCCGCGAGATGGAAGCAGGCGCGCTCGGCATCACGACGGCTTTGATTTATCCGCCGGCTTTCTTTGCGAAGACTGATGAGTTGATCGAACTTTGCAAAGTCGCCGCCAGGTATCAGGGCAAATACACGGTGCACATGCGCAGTGAAGGGAATCAGTTGATCGAGGGCGTGCAGGAAACGATGCGCATCGGCCGTGAAGCCGGCCTGCCGGTCGAGATTTATCACCTCAAAGCCGCCGGCGTGGCCAACTGGCCCAAAATGGATCAGGTCATCAAGATGATTAACGACGCACGCCGCCAGGGAGTGAAGATTAGCGCCAACATGTACAACTACCCGGCGGGCGGCACGGGTCTCGACGCAGCCATGCCGCCGTGGGTTTGGGATGGCGGCCGGGAAGCGGGGTACAAGCGGCTGCAGGACGCGGCCACGCGCCGGAAGATCGCCGATGCGATTCGCACGCCCTCGAGCGATTGGGAGAACCTTTATCTTTTGAGCGGCGCGCCCGACAGGATCTGCTCGCCAGTTTCAAGAGTGAAAAGCTGAAGCCGCTCACCGGTAAAACGCTCGCCGAGGTAGCG
>CBFHBI010000372.1:0-4202 GCA_965653755.1 uncultured Blastocatellia bacterium | reverse complement strand
CCGCCTCTAAACAGTGGCGACGGGTTGAATTCGGTGAAATTTTACAACAGCAGCCAAGATTCCAAAATATTTTTCGCGGTCGTGAGGGAGTTTCGTGAATTGTTCCGCGTTATCAAGTGTAAGGCAAAACGTGGTGAAGCAATTCAGTCGATGAGACGCACGAAATTTGAAAGCCGCCGGTCGCTTCAACCGCCACGGCAGTTGAACAACCTCAAGAAGGAGACACGAAAATGAAAAAGACAGCTTACACAATGATCGCGTGGTTGGTTCTGGTCGGTTCCATGGCCGTGGCGGCCCAGGCTCAAACGGCTCATCGCGCGACCGTGCGCGTCAACATTCCGTTTCAATTTCACGTCGGCGATGCGACGCTGCCGGCCGGCGAATACACGGTCCGCGATCTGAACGAAGATTCCAACGCAGCGACGTTGCAAATAAGCAGCAAGGATGGCGGCGCGAAGGCCATCCTAAACATGATTGGCGCGGTCGGCGATGGCCGGGCGATGACTGAGCTCGGCTTCCGTCAATACGGCAACCAGTATTATTTCGCCGCCCTTTGGATCGAAGGCGAGAAGGACGGATTGCAAGCGCGCAAGTCAAAAGCTGAACGCGCTACGCAAAAGGAACTCGCCGCGCTGAACGTGCCGATGCAGATGGTTGCGGTCAACGCTCGCTGACGAACGAAGCATTTAGCCGGCAGCAGATTCAAACAGGAGAACTCCGCTGCATCGCTGAAAGGCAGTCACCCGAGATGGAAACATCTCGGGTGATTGTTTTCTAATTTCATTTCACAATTTCAAAATCGATCCACTGGTTCGCGATTCGCCCCTTGTCTTTCGCCAGTTGATCGGTGACCACAACCTGCAAAACGTAGGCGCCAGTTTCAAATTCCGGGCCCAGTTGCAAGCGGCCGACGCTTGCTATTCGCTTAGGATCAGATTGAGAACGATCGATCGGCCCAGGCGCGCCGGTGAAGACTAGTTTGCCTTCGCGGAAAATGAGCGTCTGAGCGGTGAGCTGCGGCAGGGATGTGCTCTGTTTCTGCTGCGCATTGTAGATTGAATAAGCGAACAGCAGCTTATCGCCGGAACGGAACTGCCGCACTGCAGGTCCTGCCGTGATTGCATCGCGCCCGTCCTGAAGCGTAACCGGAGCATTCGCCGACGTACCCGGCAAGTCTTTCAGCAGCACCATTCCTGAAAGAGCCATGTGTCCATTCTCGAGATTTGGGGCCTGAACGAACTGCCCGGCGCTGCCGATGCGCGAGGAACGTTGATCGCGGAGCGCGACTCGAAATTGGAAAGCCCCAGTCTGCTTTATTGGCGTATCGAGCGTGTAAACCACGCCGCTTTGCAGGGCGCTTTGATAGTTATCCTTGCTCAGCCGCAGGGTTACGGTGCGACTTTGCTGATCCGCCAGCCGGCCGTTGTCGCCAAACAAGACTATTCCCAAATCGAAGGTCGCAGTCTGTGTGCCATCTGGTTCTGCAACAAAGGTCAACTCCTGCGGATTGATATAAAGCAAAGAACGAAGCAGCGAGCCCGTTTCAAAATTCGCAAATATCGTCGTCAGCCGGACAGGGATGTCGTTTGCCCCGAACGGTGAAACCAGCGCCTTGGTCAACTGATCGCCGGTTGAAAGGGGCGTGGACGCGTCCACGTCTCGAATGCCCAGAAACCCGTTGCGGGTGCGGACAGTCAGGCCTTTGCGTTTGACGGTCAGCTTAATATGATGAAACTGGCGGTTGAAAGTCGCCTCGTTGGGATGATAGGCGAGCAGATAATAACCTGTCTGATCTTCCGCGATCCGCTTCAAACCAAAGTCATTTGAATTGCGGATCATAAAGCCTCCGGTTTGTCTGGCAATCAGATCTCCGCCTTCACGCCCGCTGACTAGCATCGTCGAGCGCGAACTCATCGTCGTATTAATCGATTTGGTTATTTGTTGTCCGTTAGTCGTCGTCTCTAACCAGCCGTGAGTATTATCGGCCGCCGTCATGCCCGTGTACGCCAATCCGCGCGTATCGACGGCGTAGATGACCACCGATGATCGAATTGCCAGCTCAGCCACTTTTTTCAACTGCGCAGTGTAATCCGTTCTCACGTCTGAGAGCGTTCCCACGTCTGAGAGATCGCCATCGCCGGGGGTCAAGTTCCTCGTGGCAGGTTCTTGCGTTTCAACGGGCAGCATGTCCGACATCAAAACCAGCGATTTGCGGCCAGGTAATTCGCGCATGCCTTCGACGATGAATCGCAGCGCTTGCAGAGTCTCGGCTGTGTTGCGAGTCCCGCCACAGGGTTCATCGCCCTGCAACGCGGGTGAACCCAGTGGAGTAAAGACTTGAACGCCGACGCGGCTGCATGGATACCAGCGCAGCCGATCGATGGCGTTGTAAAGCACTCGCCGATCGGTGGTGAATTGTTGCAACGCGCCTACTTCACCGGAAGTATGAATGACGGCCACGAGATCGTTGGGCTCGATCTGCTCAGCGATGAACTTGCGCGCTTGCTTGCGCGCATCCGCGATGCTTACGAAAGACATTCCCAAATCGTCAATGACCAGCGCAATTGTGCGTCGCCCATCAGGTGCACTTGTTATGGCCGACGGAATCGGGGCCAGCATCCTATCGTTCGCCTTGCTCGCTGGCGGCTTTGTGCGAACTGCCGCAGTCGCAGCCGACATGTTTGAGATGTAAGAAAAATTCGTAATCGCTTGCGGCTTGCCGTCTTCAAACAATTCGAAATCGTCCTCCGTCAGGTCGGTTACTTGCTTTTCATCTTTCGTAACTACCGCATCAACCTGAACCAGGTTAGTCGTAATCTTAACGACATCCTGCGAATCTATTTGCGGCGCAGACTGAGTTTGAGACGCCGGTTTTTGCGGCGTAGAGAGCGACTTTTGCGGCTGTTGGCCCAATGCGAGGCTGACATTCAGAAGCACGATCGGAAGCGCGGTAAGTTTTCTGCGGATCATCGGGGCGAGCCTCCTTAATCAGTACCCAAAGAGTATGTTACCGCGCCGCGAAAGTCACGGTTTCTGTCCCACGCCTGGTGATTCACGTCACAGGAGAATTCCGGTTCGATAGTGATATGCTCTGCATGAATCTGCGGTATGACTCGTCCTCTGATTATCGCCATCGATGGGCCTTCGGCATCGGGCAAGTCCACGCTCGGACGGATGTTGGCTCGTGAGTTGGGACTGCTCTATATCGACACAGGTTCGATGTATCGCGCAGTCGCTCTGGCCGTGATTGAATCGACGTCCGTTAGCGAAACAGACGATGTAGCCGTAGGTTCGCTGGCGAATCGCGTCGAGATCGATCTCGGCGGCGATCCCGATTCGTTGCGCGTGACTCTTGGTGGTCGTGATGTCACTGCGCGCATTCGCGATGAGGATGTGACGCACGTCTCGTCCATTATTTCGACCATCCCCGAAGTGCGGCGCGCGATGGTCAAGCGTCAGCGCGAATTGGGCCAGCGTGGCGCGGTGATGAATGGACGAGACATCGGCACGGTAGTATTTCCGGATGCCGACATCAAATTCTTTTTAGATGCGAGCGTTGCCGAAAGAACGGAACGCCGCCTTGCTGAAGAGCGCGTCAATAATCCCGCCGCGCAATTCGATCAGACGCTCGCCGATATCACTGAGCGCGATCGCCGTGATACCACGCGCGAAGATTCACCACTGGTCGCGGCTAAGGATGCGATCATGATCGATTCAACCGGAAAGTCGATCCCGGAAGTATTTGCCGACATGATGAATGTAGTCAGGCAAAGGAGTGCGTCATGGCGTTAGGTTTTACTTTCAAACGTGAGGCGATTTGGATCGTCATATTGTCAATCGCACCTGTGATTGTAGGCATATTGATGTTTGTCATTGCCTGGATTTCGCGACTTTGGCGAAACTAGATCGACAATCGGCAATCAAAAATCGGAAATGAACTAATGTTCACCGGAATCATCGAAGAACTCGGACGCATACGGTCGGTCGAGAAGCGTGGTGAAGACGCGCGCATCATCATCGAAGCGCGCACCGTGACCGAAGGGTCGCGCGATGGCGATTCGATTTCCGTCAATGGCGTGTGTTTGACGGCGCTGGACGTGAAACCTGATTCGTTCGCCGCTGACGTGTCGAAAGAGAGTGTGTTTCGTTCGACGCTCGGTTCGGTGCAGGAAGGGTCGGCGGTGAATCTCGAACGCGCGGTG
>CBFHBI010000371.1:0-4203 GCA_965653755.1 uncultured Blastocatellia bacterium | reverse complement strand
GACCGTTAGGGAGGGCAGCCGGCGAAATCGCCGTCGGCAAAGGCAAGTGCAACGCACGGTGCCCTCCTTTACGGTCGGGCTTCTGACACGAAGGCCGCCTGATCCGACAACGCAATCGTGATATATTCCCCGTCACACAATTCAAGAGCATCATGGACACCTACAAGAACTTCATCAACGGCAAATGGATCGAATCTGCCTCAACTAAAACTGTCAACAACATCAATCCGGCGAATACGGACGACGTGATCGGCACTAATCGCCAGGCAACGCGCGAAGAAGCCCGCGCCGCAGTCGAGGCTGCCGCTGAAGCATTCGAAGGTTGGCGTCGCACGCCCGCGCCCACTCGCGGCAAGATTGTCGCGAAGGCCGCGCGCCTGATGGAAGCTGCGAAGGAAGAACTCGCGGCAACCTTGACGCGCGAAGAGGGCAAGACGATTGGTGAAGCGCGCGGCGAATTGCAGCGCTCAATTAACGTCGCCGAGTTTTGTGCCGGCGAAGCGCGCCGCATGAATGGTGAGACGATCTTTTCAGAGCTGCCCTCGAATTTCGTCTATACAATCAAACAACCGCTCGGCGTGGTGGCCTGCGTCACGCCGTGGAATTTTCCAGTCGCCATACCGACCTGGAAGCTATCGCCCGCTTGGGTGGCCGGTAACACTGTGGTTTTCATACCGGCGTCAATTACGCCCGCGACCGCGGTCCGCATCGTTCAGATATTTGAGGAAGCCGGGCTGCCACCAGGCGTTCTCAATCTTATTCTCGGATCAGGCTCGGAGGCCGGCGACGAAATCATCGGTCATCCCGCGGTCAAAGCAGTTTCATTCACCGGATCGAATCCGGTTGGCATTCGTCTCTACGAACAAGTCTCGCATCGCGGCGCGAAGTGTCAGTGCGAGATGGGCGGTAAGAATCCGGTCGTGGTGCTCGAAGATGCAGACATGGACCTCGCCGTTGAGAACACCGCGCAAGGCGCATTCGGATCAACCGGCCAGCGCTGCACGGCTACCAGCCGCGCGATTGTCATCGATAAGATTGCCGACGAATTTGTCGACCGCATTTCCAAACGCGCTCAGTCAATGCGACTCGGCGACGGCATGGATCCGAAAACCGAAATTGGACCCAGCGTCGATGAAGGCCAATTCAAGACGGTGTTGGAGTATCTCAACATCGGTCGTGAAGACGGAGCGACGCTGATGTGCGGCGGCGAGCGAGCGACCGGAAACGGACTCGATAAAGGCTTTATCGTGCAGCCGACCGTTTTCGATCGCGTTACGCCTGATATGCGTATCGCGCGCGAAGAAATCTTCGGCCCAGTGCTTGGCGTCATTCGTGTGAAGGACTTCGAAGAAGCGATGCAGGTAGCGAATGATACCGAGTTCGGATTGTCGTCATCCATTTTTACCAACGATGTCGGACACATGTTTCGGTTCGTCGAAGAGATCGAGACGGGCATGACGCACGTCAACTCGCCGACAACCGGCGGCGAAGCGCACATCCCCTTCGGCGGCATCAAAGGCACCGGCATTGGCGAACGCGAACAGGGATCGACGGCCCTCGATTTCTACACCGAATTGAAAGTCGTTTACATCGACTACACCGGACGGAAACGCGAAGGGAATCTTTACTGAACAGATGACGAGCATCATCAAAGTTCTCGGCACCATCACCTTCCTGCTATTTGTTTGCGTCGGGGTCAATGCGCAAGCGAACGAAAGCGTTTACACGAGCATGTCAACAAAGGCCTGCCGCACGATCGAATCAACTTCGCGCGAAGGCGGATCTTACGTGGGAATTTGTCCCGGCGTCGCCGGATACAAACTTCAGCTTGAAGAAGGCGACCTGCGCCAGAACATTCAGGTCATCACGCCCGCCGGCCAGAAGCATTCGCTCGAATTGTGGAATGTAGTCGGGTCAGGCTTTTCGAGTCTGGGCGAAAAAGCCGAGTGGCGAGTCACGAAACAGGGTGCGAAGGCAACGCCAATCGCCTTGATCGTTCGCTATAACGTAGCCGATCCCGAGAACTCGTCGAAGAACACTTCGTGGCTCGCGGTCGCGAAAATAACGGACGCTAAGATTTGTGTCACCGACAAGATCGGCCCGAAGCCGAATGCGAATGTTGAGGCGCGGGCCGCCGCTGACGCGTCTCGGATGAAACAATGCTTGCAGGAATAAAGCTCGCGTGCAACGTTTTTCAAGAATACAAGTAAGCATCATACGCTATGTCGCGGGATTGATCGTCGTCGCGCCAAGTGCCTTCGGCCAACAACCAGGCAAGTCCGGAATTTACCGCCTGTACTCCCCCGATAAAGATTGGGCCATTGAAGTCACCTTATCCGATTTCGCGAAGCCGTCCGAGGGCGTGGGTGACGAGCCCGGCACATATCACCTCAGCGCATTTCGAGCAAGAGACGGGAAGCCTTCATTCACGTCAGGCTTGCTAGACGTTTACATCGAGCCCGCGCAGCGTGACGGACGCAAAGCTAGTATCGATGAGTTGATAGCTGATGATGTGAAGAGTGCTAAGACGTCAGGGGACACGGTAAAGCTCTCTGAGTTCAACCACATTCCTGTTGTTCGGCGCTCCGGGGAGAGTCATGACATTTACCTCTCGTATAATCCCGCCGGCTCGTCCGCTTCGCCTTTTCCCGGTCAAAGCATTTCCAGTCATCCGCGCCACGCGCTCGAAGCTTACTTGATGAAGAATGACCGCGTAATCGTGATCGGGTTTTACGCATCATCTCTGAAGAGTGATGACGAGAAGACTTTCTATTCGCTGCTCGAATCCGTAAAACTTATTGACACCTCATCGCCACTCACGAGCTTCGACAACTACAGCAAGGGCAGAGCATTCTTCATCGTGGCGGACTATCGCAAGGCTGCCGTCTTGTTACTCACTTCGCTGAACCTCGAATACAAGCAACGACAGCTTGATCTGGCTCAGTGGCGGGACTTGGTCGAAATGGCGGCCATTGCCGACGGGAACTCAGGCGATGTCGCACAGGCCAAAAAGATATTTGAGTACGGCATCGCGAACGATCCGGACTACCCCGCGTATTACTTGTGGTTGGCGCGTTATTACACCTCCGCGAATGATCTCGATAACACAATTGCGTGTCTTCAGAAGGCGTTCGCAGGCGAGGAGAAAATTAAGGATTGGGCAGAATCGTCAACGTTCCAACAGCGTGATGGGAACCGGCGGCTGCCGGATCCGCTAACCGATCCCTCCTTCACGAAGTTTTCTAAGGACGAAAAGTTCCGCAAGGCGGTGAAGGCGATGACAAAGGGCCACCGCACGGACATATTCGATTTGATCCGATAAGGGAGAGAGACATGAGCACTGCTGAAGCTAAAACCAACACACCATCATCCGAAACCATTCGCAAGCATAAAGAATTTCTTTTCCCGGCCGTCGCAACTTATTACCAGGAGCCTTTGGCGCTGGTGAAGGGCGAGGGCGCGCACGTCTGGGATGATAAAGGCGACAAGTATCTCGATTGTTTCGGCGGCGTGCTCACCGTGAGCGTGGGCCATGCGAATCCAAAGGTCAATGAAGCGATCATTAATCAAGTAAATACGATCAGTCACACGTCCACGCTCTACTGCAACAAACCGCAGTCCGATTTGGCTGAGAAGCTCGCGCAGATTACGCCGGGCAAATTGAAGAAATCTTTTTTCACGAACAGCGGCACCGAAGCTGACGACACCGCGGTGCACGCGGCCAAGCTGGCCACGGGACGACATGAGATCGTCGTCCTGCGTCACGCGTACAGCGGGCGTTCGGCGACTTCGCTTTCGGCGATGGGCCATGCGCCATGGCGGCCCTTACCGCCGCAGGTCGGCGGGTTTGTGCATGCCCGCGCGCCTTATTGTTATCGCTGTCCATTCAAACTCACGTATCCCGAATGCGGACTCGCGTGCGCCAACGACATTGAAGAATTGATCATGACCACGACGACGGGCGAGATCGCCGCGTTCATGGCTGAACCAATTCTCGGCGTGGGCGGATTCATTGTGCCGCCGGCTGGATATTTTGAACGGGCGGTTGAGATCACGCGCAAACACGGCGGCCTCTTCATCGCCGACGAAGTGCAAACCGCCTGGGGCCGGACGGGCGAGAAGTGGTTTGGCATCGAGAATTGGAACGTCGAACCGGACATCATCACTTCAGCCAAGGGTCTCGGCAATGGAGTTCCGATTGGC
>CBFHBI010000370.1:0-4203 GCA_965653755.1 uncultured Blastocatellia bacterium | reverse complement strand
AGCTTTCGTGCACGCTGACGATGACAACCTGCTCGATCTGATCGTGGTCAACGATTCGACTCCTAAGCAGCTCTACATCAACAAAGGCGACGGCACTTTCGAGGAAACCGGCTATCCGTCCGGTTTAGCACTGAACGAGAACGGGCGGGAACAGGCGGGGATGGGGCTGGCCATCGGTGATTACGACAACGACGGCAGAGTTGATTTTCACATTACGAATTTTTCTGACGATTCGAACGTCTTGTATCACAATGACGGCCAGGGAAATTTCACCGACGTGACATTTCAGTTGGGTTTGGGCGAAGTGACGATTCCGTTTCTCGGTTGGGGCACCGGTTTTCTCGATTACGACAACGACGGCTGGGAAGATCTTTTCGTGGCCAATGGTCACGTCTATCCAACGGTTGACGATCATCAATGGGGCACGAGTTACGCGCAGCAGTCGCTCCTGTTTCGGAATCTGCATGGAAAATTTGAACGAGTCGGGGCGCCTCCGGGCAGCGCGCTGGCCCAGGCTTGGTGCGCGCGCGGGATGGCCATCGGCGATCTTGACGGCGATGGACGCATGGACATCGTCATCAACAATATGGATTCAAAACCGACCATCCTTAAAAATGTTGCCACGGGCGCTGGTCACTGGCTCGAGTTGGATTTGATCGGTGATGTGGCGAAGAAGAGCCCACGCGACGCGGTGGGCGCCATCGCCTACGTCACTACTGGAAAGCTGCGGCAACGGCAAGATGTGATCAGCGGCGGAAGCTATGCTTCACAAAATGACATGACGCTGCACTTTGGTCTCGGCGCCGCGACGAACGTCGACAAGCTCGAAATTAAGTGGCCCGACGGCACCCTGGAGACAGTCAAGATTCCCGGGATAGATCGGAAGCTGTCGGTGAGTGAAGGGAAGGGAGTCGCAGCCCGCTAGGCATGGGAGCTGTAATCACATACTTGGCTGACCTGCTTGCTCCGGAGGAGCAAAATGTCTAAGCAGGTTGGGTGGCAGTCCGATTGCGCTCCGTAGGAGCGCGATGTCGGTCAGGCACAAGATGTCGCTCCTAACGGAGCGAGAAATTTCTAGAAAAACGTCTGGGCTATAAACATCTCGCTCCTTCGGAGCGAAGCGACAGCCAGTATGTCATTACCGCTGGAATTCTTGACTTACACGAATGTCTATATTAATTAACCCAACCATGAAACAGATGCGCAGACGTCGGGTCATCACTAGACTTATCTGGATGCTAGCCGCAATTCTCGCGCTCGTCTGCGTGCATTCATCGTTCCGGAGTCATGCTCAGACAAAATCAAGCGCAACGGGTTCGGAATACGCCGCGCAAATTTCGCAGAACTACGATTTGAAGTTTGGCCCGAATCCTTTTGCCCCCAGTAACGCCAGCACCACCACCGGCACCTTCATCCCGGGTGAAATGTTTGTGCCCTCGAAGCGCTGCGGCGTTTGCCACACCGACGCGCACGCGCAATGGCGGCAGTCCGCGCACGGCAATGCCTTTCGCGAACCCTTTTACCAGAAGAACGTCAAAGACATTCAGACGCAGAAGGGACTTGAATTTACCCGCCACTGCGAATCATGTCACAACCCCGCGGCTCTGTTCACCGGCGCGCTCACCAAGAACTCGCACGTAAAGCGGCCTTTCGATGATGACGGCGTGTCATGCATCGCGTGTCATTCCATTCAAGCAGCGAACAGCCGCGGCATCGGCGGTTACGTGATGGGCGAACCAGCTTTGCTGGTCAAGGAAGATGGCACGCGTCTGTTAGCGGGGGTCACCGATCAGCAGATCCTCAACGACATTCCCTCGCATCGCCGCGCGATGATGAGGCCGCTGTTGAAGACGCCGGAATTCTGTGGCGCTTGTCACAAGTCGCAAGTCCCGCGCGAACTCAACGATTACAAATTCCTGCGCGCTTTCATGGTGGCTGACGAGCTGCAGCAGTCTTCCTTTTCGAAAGAGTCTCCGCACCCTTTCTATGTGCGCGACAAAGAGACCTGCAATACCTGTCACATGAAGCGTGACGCCGCGCCTCTGTTCGATGTCTCCGCAAAAAATGGAACGCTCGTGTCGCATCGATGGGCCAGCGCGAACACCGCGATCCCGACGTATTATAAGTGGAAGGACCAACTAGACGCGGTCACCAGGTTTCTCGAAGACGACAAGTTAGGCGTGGACATCTTTGCCATTCGACGCCGGGCGCGGGGTGCGGATAAAGAAGAACTTATCGCCCCGCTCGACCGCAGCAACTTCAAGCTCAGCCAAGGCGACCGCCTAACTGCCGAAGTCGTGATCACCAACAAGAATATCGGCCACTCGTTTCCGCCCGAACTGCGCGACTTCTACGAAGCTTATGTTGAATTCAAGGTGAGCGACGACAGCGGCAAGGTTCTTTATCAGTCCGGTTTCATCAAGCCCGACGGATATCTCGACGAGTCGGCGCACAACTACAAAACCTACCTGGTTAAAGCCGACGGCAGCTACAACGACAAACATCATATTTGGCGCACGCGCGTCTTTGCACAGAACAATCAGATCCAATCGGGCCGTTCCGATGTAGCGCGTTATCAATTCAAAGTACCGGAGAATCTAAGTGGCGCGATGCATCTCACTGCGCGGGTCCGCTATCGCCGCTTCACCCGCGTTTTCAGTGATTACTCGCTCGGCAAGTCGGTAGATTATCCAATCGTGTCCATGGCCACGGCCGAGTCTGTGATCAAGATTGGCGAGAACCAGGCGATGCCTGCCGACCCGAACAATAAGACGGCGGTGCCGGACTGGCGGCGCTGGAACAATTATGGAATCGCGGCTCTCGATCAGCGGCAATATCCGGTCGCCATCGAGGCGTTTACCCGCGCGGCTGAGCTGGATGAAAAGTATCGACCGATGGCTTTGGTTAATCGGGCCATGGCCCACATCGAGCTGGAGCAATACGATGAAGCCGCAACCATTCTCGAAGGCGTGGTGAAAGCGTATCCGAATCTGGCCCGGGCGCTCTTCCAGCAGGCCCGGATTTTCGAAAAGCGTGGCCAGCTGGATCAAGCAGAGACGAATATCAGACAGGTACTGGCAATGTTTCCGCGCGATCGGATTTCGCTGCAGCAGCTCGGCGAGCTTTGTAAGATTAAACGCGACTATGCCGGTGCGCTTGAGTGCTTCCAAAAAATTCTGGCTATCGATCCGGAAGACACTGGCGCGCATTACAACCTGATGCTTGTCTATCGCAAGCTCGGCCGGACCGATGAGGCGAAGCGCGAGGCGAAGATCTTCGCCGACCTAAAAGACGATCCCGGCGCCTTGTCGCTGGCAAATCAATTCCTGCACAAGCATCCCGAGATGAGTAATGAAAGCGTGTACTGGCATGTTCACGATCTGGCGCTGGCGCCGGGATATTGAGCGAAGGGTCTAACAGTTTCCGTGGAAAATTAGGAGATTGCCACAGAGACACAGAGGCACTGAGAAAAGGAGGCGAAGAAACCAATCGTAATTTTGTCAGCATTTCTAATTACCAATCGGTTTTTCTCCGTGACTCTGTGTCTCTGTGGCTTCTCTTTCTGAACAGGTGCCCGGCATGAAAATTAATCGTCGCAAGTTCCTGGTCCTTTCCTCAGCGGCCTCACTCGCATCCAGCAAACTGTCGTTCGCGTTCGGCAAAGCGCGGAGAGAAAACCGGACACCAACGCAGAAGAGCGTTCCAGTCGCGAGCAGAACGGTAAAAGTTTTCACGACGGCCGACAAGACGAATCACCGAATCTCACTCACCGATACAGCCACATTTAGATCAGTGGGTCAGCCAAAGGAAACGCAGATCTGTGTCTTTGTGGATCCGCTGAGACGGTTTCAAACATTCCTTGGTATCGGCGGAGCTTTGACGGACGCGGCGGCGGAAGTATTCGCGCAACTGCCGGCCGCAAAGCAGAGTGAGATTCTCAACGCGTACTTCGACGAAGAGAAGGGCATCGGCTATAAGCTGGCGCGCACAAATATTCACAGTTGCGATTTCTCAAGCAGCAGCTACACGTACGTCGATGAAGGCGATCGGGAACTTCGCTCTTTCACCGTCGAGCACGACCGGAAATATCGACTGCCCTTTATCAAAAGAGTGCTGGCGGCGACGGGCGGGAAGCTAAACATCTTTGCGAGTCCCTGGAGTCCGCCGGCTTTTATGAAGGACAACGGCGATATTTTGCACGGC
>CBFHBI010000369.1:0-4205 GCA_965653755.1 uncultured Blastocatellia bacterium | reverse complement strand
GAACCAGAGCGCGATCCACAGTCAAAGCGCCGCCGCTGGTTAAGGCCGGCCCCGGTCACCTCTACGTGATGCGCGTCGTTAATGATACAAACGACTTTTATGCTCTCTTCCGCGTGGAGGCACTGGAGAAGGGCGATCGCTGCGCGATCTCATGGAAGCTGATTCCTTCTCCGCCTGGCAAACTGGGCAAATATATGATAGTCAACATGGCGTCTTTAGAGCAGCTACTAGCAATTAAGCCGAAGCCCTCTGAAAGATGGTACGTTGTTATCTCGACAACGCCGCTTCGTCACAAGTACCTACGATGGTAATCGAGCGCGGCGCGCAATACCTGCAGCAGGAACATTCGAACATTCATCGCGGCGTGCACTACCTGAGCATGAAGGCGACCACCGCTTACGAGGGTGCGCGCGAAAAAGTTAAGCGGTTCATCAATGCGCGCGACGTGAAGGAATGCATCTTTGTGCGCGGCGCCACCGAAGGCATAAATCTGGTGATGCACGGCTATGGCCGAAAGTTCATCGGCGCCGGTGATGAAATCATCATCTCTGCAATGGAGCATCACGCGAACATCGTTCCGTGGCAGATGCTGTGCGAAGAGAAGGGTGCGAAGTTGCGCGTGATTCCGATGAATGACGCGGGTGAGTTGTTGATGGATGAATATGACGCGCTGCTGAATGACAAGACGAAGTTCGTCGCGGTCACTCACGTGTCGAACGCGCTTGGGACGATCAATCCGGTGAAAGAGATCATCGATCGCGCCCACAAGTATGGTGTTCCGGTTTTGATCGATGGCGCTCAGCAAGCGCCACACGGAAAGATCGATGTGCAGGATCTCGACTGCGATTTCTATGCTTTCTCCGGCCACAAGATGTTTGCCCCGACCGGCAGCGGAGTTGTTTACGGCAAAGCGCGCCTGCTCGAACAGATGAATCCGTTTCAGGGCGGCGGCGACATGATTAAGACCGTCACGTTTGAGAAGACGACGTACGCTGACCTGCCGAACAAATTTGAAGCTGGCACACCGGCGATTGCTTCGCAGATTGGTCTGGGCGCCGCGATCGATTATCTGAATATCGTCGGCCGCGATAAGGCTGCCGCGTACGAACATGAGTTACTGCAGTATGCAACCCAGCGTCTCACCGCGATTGAAGGCGTGCGAATCGTCGGCACGGCAAAAGAAAAGCTGAGCGTGCTCTCGTTTACGATCGAGAACGTTCATCCGCACGACATCGGCACGATTCTCGATCAGCAGGGCATCGCCATTCGCGCCGGCCATCACTGCGCGCAGCCGGTGATGCAGCGCTTCAAGATTCCGGCGACTGCCCGCGCAACTGTCGCTTTCTATAATACGAAGCATGAAGTCGATGTGCTGGCGGAGGCGATTGAGAAAGTGATTGAGGTTTTCTCATGAATAGTGAATCGTAAATCGTAAATAGACAACGCGGCAGTGTCTTCTATTTACGATTTACCGTTTACTATTTACGATTTCTCTTATGTCCGAACTCTCCGAGCTCTATCAACAAGTCATCCTCGACCACAACAAGAAGCCGCGAAATTTCCATAAGCTGGAAAACGCGAACCGGCGGGCCGAAGGCTACAATCCGTTGTGCGGAGATCAATTGAATGTCTATCTGCACGTCGAAGGCGATCAGGTCCAGGACGTCAGTTTTGAAGGATCAGGTTGCGCTATCTCGAAGGCTTCGGCCAGCATGATGACACAGGCGGTGAAGGGAAAGAGCAGAGCCGAAGCCGAGACGCTCTTCAACGAATTTCATCGCATGGCCACGGGCGAACTCGATGAAGAGAATGAGCCGAACCATCTCGGCAAGTTGAAGATCTTCGCTGGCGTACGCGATTTCCCGGCACGCGTGAAATGCGCCACGCTCTCGTGGCATACCATGCATGCAGCGCTGACGAACCAACCCCAAGTGTCAACCGAGTGAGATCAGTTAAGTCAGCAATTACTTTCATGTTGGTTAGCTCGTTGCTAACGGCGGCCGCGACCGTTCAAACGCAATCGGGTCAAACTTGGCGTCCGGCGAATTTTCGTGGACTCGTCATCGGACGGGCGCGCCAGGCGGACATGATCCGCTTACTCGGAAAGCCGAAATGGACCAGAGCGCACCGGACTGATGAACCAGAGGAGCGGCAGAGCTTCAATCACTACGAAGGTGTTGGCGAATTTCCCGGGAACGCAACCGTCGTCCTCAATGAGCGCGGCCTCGTCGCGCGAGTAGATTTTTATCCGGCGAAATTATCGCGCACCGAAGCGGTGGCCCATTTTGGCGCGGATTACATTGTCACCCGCTATGCGTTCGATCAGTGCAAGTCGGACGAGGATGAGGAAGCTCTATATGAATCTCCCAGTGGCCCTATCACGGTCGTGGAGTATCGTGGGCGCGGGGTTGCAATTTTTGTGGGTGCCAACAATCTGGTAACGAAGATTAGTTATATCGCCCAGCCCGTCGGACGTCTTAAATCACAATGCTCATAAAAAAGGCGGAAGCCTAAGCCTCCGCCTTTTATCTAAAGCAACTCCCAGCAGCTTTACCTGATCTGGAATTGCACAGTGTGCAATGTAGGATCGGCTCCAATTCGGAAATAGAGGTTATAGACTCCAGTCGTTAAGCCGGTCGTCTGCAGGTTGAAGATGTAACTGTCTCCGGTAAATCGGAAGTTGCCGTCGGGATTTGCATTTCCGGAGTCGGCGACCGGGCCATAAGCGGTATTGGAGATCTGCGAAACACCGACCGCCGTTACCGTCAAATTCGCCGCAGAGATATTCGCACCACTCGAGTTCGTCACTTCGATCTTGATCGGAATGGTGCTGCCGCTCTGATGCGCTTGCGTCTGATCATAAAGGGCGACGAAGTTGTAGCCCACGGTCAGCGTTCCGGTCCCGCTGGCCGGGTTGAAGTTACCGTCACCGGCATAGCTGTAGTTGATTGGATAATTGCCCGCGGCGAGCGATCCGGTTGCGAAACTCGAAGAGAAGTTCCCGCCGGCTTGAATCGCCGCGTTCTGAGTCGCTGCATTCAAGGTAATTGCGACGTTACCCGTCGGTGCCAGCGAGCCATAGCTAAGCTTGCCCGAAAGATTCGTCGTGGTGGTTCCCACGGCAATCGACGGCGAGCTCAGGTTGCTGAATGAAGGCGTGGCCTTCGAAACGTTAATCTGAACATTCTTACTCGTCGCGTTGTAATTCGTCGTGTCGGTTGGAGTGAAGCTCGCCAATAACGGCTGCGCAGTTCCTGCATTAAGAATGGCGCCACTCGCCGGCGTGTAACTAAAACTCCCCGCCACGTTTGCCGTAGCATTTAATTGTGTCGAGCTGAGTGCAGTGCCGTAAGTGATGTCAGCGGGATTGCTCCAACTGATCGTCGGCGTGGCCTTGCCGATGGTGATTGTGACATCGCCGCTCGCTGGGGCGTAGTTGATATTGCCGGCGAAGGTCCAATGCGCGGTGCCGCCGGGAACGTTGGTGAAGGTTGCGCCGAGATTGAGCAGACTCGTCAAGTTCTCTGCGTTAACGCCGGCGGCCGTCCCGGTGGCGCCGTGTGGATTGCCGTCATAGGCCCCACTGTATCCGTTTACGGAAATCGTCGCGGCGGCCTGCGCGATCGAGAAGTTCTTCGAATCGCTGCTGCCTGTATGGTTCGCATCTCCGCCGAACGTGTAGCTCGCCGTGGCGGTGTTCGTTCCGGCGTTTACATTGTTCGCATAGACCGGATCGGGCGTCAGATTCAGGTTGGCTCCGGTCACGCTCACAGTACACGGGGTGATTGGTGCGCCGTTGTAAACCGAAGCACCACTGCAGCTCACCGTCGTCGTTGAAGACGCTTTCGTAATTTCAAAGGTGCTGCTGCCGCTGCTGGCTTCGTGATTGGCGTCGCCGCCATAGGAAGCGTTAGCTGTGGCGGTCCCAACATCTGTGTTGTTCGAATAGGCCGGTGTCAACGTGCCGCTGAGACCGCCTACGCCTGAATAAGAAGCGGTGCAGGGTTGAATTGGCGACCCGTTGTAGGTCTGGTTGGCCGGACAGTTCACCGTCGTGGTTGACGATGCCAACGCGATCGAGAAGTTCTTTGAATCGCTGCTGCCCGTATGGTTCGCGTCTCCGCCGAACGTGTAGCTCGCCGTGGCGGTATTCGTTCCGGCGTTTACATTGTTCGCATAGACCGGATCGGGCGTCAGATTCAGGT
>CBFHBI010000368.1:0-4207 GCA_965653755.1 uncultured Blastocatellia bacterium | reverse complement strand
GACCCCGACGCGACGCCGCGCCCGCGCCCCAACCGAGCGCGATTGGCAACGTACCCATCAATGCGGCCATCGTCGTCATCATGATAGGGCGAAAACGAATCACGCACGCCTGGAAGATTGCTTCCTCCGCGGGCTTGCCTTCTTCGCGCTGCGACGTCAACGCAAAGTCGATCATCATGATCGCGTTCTTCTCGACGATACCAATCAACATAATCAAACCGACGAAGGCGTAAACGTCGAGTTCGCGCCCGAAGACCAGCAGCGTCAGCAATGCTCCAAGTCCGGCGGACGGCAATCCTGAAAGAATCGTAAATGGATGAATGAAACTCTCGTAAAGAATTCCCAGCACGAGATAGATCACCAGCACTGCGACCAGCATCAGCAGCGTCAGGTTCTGCAGAGACGACTGGAAAATTTGCGCGGTGCCTTGAAAGCTGGTGGTGATCGTAGGTGGCAGGTTCTTCTGCGCCAACTCCTGCACTTGAGCGGTGGCCGCGCTCAACGAAATACCGGGACGCAAATTGAACGAAATCGTGGCCGACGGAAGCTGACTGAGATGATTGACCAACAGTGGTCCGACGCCGCGCGAGAATGTCGCGACCGTGCTCAGCGGAATCAAACGGCCCGTCACTGTCGTGCCCGGGGCTGTCAATCCCGCCGGCGTCTGCGTCGAACTAACGATGCCCGGCGAAGGCTGCGCCAAAGCCGATTGCACCTGATTGACCTGGCTCGCCGTCGAAGGCGCGGCGGTGGAGTGAATGTAGAGTTGGCCCAGCGCCGAAGGATCCTGCTGATACTCAGGCTTCACTTCCATTATTACCTGGTACTCGTTCGAAGTCGCGTAGATAGTTGAGATTTGCGGAGTGCCGTAGGCGTCGTTCAGCGCGTTCTCGATCTGTTGCACCGTTACGCCAACCGCGGCAGCTTTGTCGCGATCGATATCGACGTTGAGTTGCGGGTTGCGGACCTGAATATCGCTGGTCACGTCGAGCAATCCCGGCAGTTGCGACATCTTATCGAGCAGCTTATTCGCATTCGCATACAACTCATCACGATCGGGGCCTTGCAGCGTCAATTGATACGGACTCTTCGTCACCTGTCCGCCCACCTGGACCAGTGGCGGATTTTGCATGTAAATGCGAATGCCGGGAACGCCAGCGACCTTCGGCCGCAGGTCGCTGATGATCGCTTCGACGTCTTTCTTGCGCTGATTCACGGGCTTGAGCAGCACCAGAATATTTCCGGTGTTGCTGGCGGCGCTGATGTCGCTTTGGCCGACTGTCGAAAGCACGCCGAGGACGTTCGGGTCCTTGCGAATGATGTCGACCAGTTGCTCCTGATGCTTCGACATTTCCGGAAACGAAATGCCTTCCGCGGCTTCGGTGTAGCCGACGATCTGCGCTGTGTCATCGTTCGGAATGAAACCTTTGGGAATGATGTAGAAGAGCGCGATCGTGATCAAAAACAAAACGCCGCAAATCATCAACGTGAGCGCGCGATGCTCCAGAGCAACTTGCAAAGTCCAGCGATAACCCCCGACCAGCCATTCGTAACCACGCTCAGTCGCTTCGAAAAATTTTCCATGTTGCAGCGCAGGCGCCTCGGTCTGCGGTCGACCCACATCCGCTCCGCCGATCGCGTCGGTCGCCGCATCGCCTTTTCGACGATGCCCAAACGATTTAAGAATTCGGCTGCACAACATCGGCGTAAGGCTGAGCGACACAAAGCCCGAAACCAGAATCGCCACGCTGATCGTAATCGCGAACTCACGAAACAGACGGCCGAGAATGCCGCTGAGAAACAGCACCGGAATAAACACAGCCACCAACGAAACCGTCATTGACACGATCGTGAATCCGATTTCGCGCGAACCTTTTAGCGCCGCTTCCATCGCGCCTTCGCCATCCTCCATCCGCCGCACGATGTTCTCGAGCATTACGACTGCATCATCAACAACAAATCCGACGGACAGTGTCAATGCCATCAGCGAAAGGTTGTCAAGGCTGAAGCCGAGCAAGTACATGATCGCGAAAGTGAACACGATCGATGTCGGCAAAGCCAAGGTCGGGATGAAGGTCGCGCGCACGTTGCGCAGGAACAAGAAAATGACGAGCACTACCAGACCAATCGCCAGCAGCAAAGAGAACTGCACGTCATTTACCGATTCGCGGATCGATTCGGATCGGTCGTAAAGCACGTCGAGCTTGATCGAGGCGGGCAATTGCTGGCGAAACGACGGCAGGAGGTTTCGAATCGCATCGACCACGGCCACGGTGTTGGTGCCGGGTTGGCGTTGAATCGTGAGCGTAACTACCTGCTGTCCGTTATAACGAGTCGCCAGGCGGCTGTTCTCGACACTGTCAACGACGTTGCCGAGATCTCGCAAGGTCACAGGCGCGCCGTTGCGATAAGCGACGATCAGTTGGCGATACTCTTCCGCGTTCGTGAGTTGGCCGTTCGCTTGCACGGTCAAGTTCTGATGAATGCCGTACAAAGTGCCGACAGGCAGGTTTGTGTTACCGCGCTGCAGAGCCGTGGCCACATCGTCAACGCCGATGCCGCGCGCCGCGAGCGCAGCCGGATCGACCTGCACGCGTACTGCATACTTCTGTTCGCCGGTCACGAGCACCTGTGCGACGCCGCTGATGGTCGAGAGTCTTTGCGCCAGCGTTGTGTCCGCGTACTCATTAACCCGAGACAGAGGCAGCGTCGGCGAGCTAACCATCAAATAGACGATGGGCTGGTCGGCGGGATTGACTTTCTTTAGCGTCGGCTGACTCGGCATGCCCGACGGCAATTGTCGTGCTGATTGCGCAATCGCGGTCTGCACATCCTGTGCGGCTGCGTCGATGTTGCGGCTGAGATCGAATTGCAGCGTGACCGAAGTGTTGCCGAGTGTGCTGGTTGAGCTGACAGTGTTGAGACCGGCGATGGTCGAGAATTGCCGCTCGAGCGGCGTAGCCACCGACGAAGCCATTGTCTCGGGGCTGGCGCCGGGAAGTTCGGCAGTAACTTGAATCGTGGGATAGTCAACGTTGGGAAGATCGCTGACCGGAAGCGCGCGATAGCCAATCAAGCCGAACAAAACGATGCCGGTCATGATGAGGGTGGTGGTTATGGGGCGTTGGATGAAAAGCTCAGACATGAGTTTCGAGTTTCGGGTTTCGAGTTTCGAGTTCCGTTGAAGCCAAGTATTAACTCGAAACTCGAAACTCAAAACTCGAAACTAATTAAGGATTCGGATTCTGTCCGCCACCACCGCGACGACCGCCGCCTTGCCCTTGACCACCGCCTTGACCCGGAGCGCCGCTTTGATTCTGATCGCCTGCTTGTCCCTGATTGCCGCCGCCCTGGCCACTTTGATCGCCACGTTGTCCGCGCCCGCCTCCCTGGCCCTGGCCTCTGACCTGGTACTTCGCACCCGGCACGAGACGAAGTTGACCGTCAGTCACGACCTGCTCACCGGGTTTCAATCCGTCTTCGATGACCGTCATTGATTCGATGCTGGTGCCGGTCTTAACTGTGCGCATTTCGACTGTGCCATCGGCTTTGGCGACATAGACAAACGACTTGTCCTGTCCGATCTGCACGGCTTGCGAAGGCACAACGGTCGCTTGGGTATCCATGCCGAGCGTCAGAACCACATTCACGAATTGGCCGGGATACAACCGGCGATCGTCGTTGATGAATGTTGCTTTGAGTCGGACCGTGCCCGTGGCTGGATCGACAGTGTTATCGACCAGAGACAATCTGCCTTTCACATGATTCGATTCGTCGCCGGGAATCTCGCCTTCGACCGTCAAACCTTCTTTGCCCGACGCTTGTCTGATGCGGACTAAATCGCGCTCGGGAACTGAGAAGGTGACGTAGATTGGCGATGACGTGGTGATCGTCACCATCGGCGTCGTGTCGTTCGCGCGCACGAGGTTGCCGGTCGTCACAACGAGGTTTCCGGTCTTGCCATCGATCGGCGACTTGATCGTTGTGTAGCTCAGTTGGACGCGCGCGTTTTCGACGGCGGCCTGTTCGGCTTTTTGCGCAGCCTGTAGATTCGCGACCGCAGATTGATCGGCGCGCACAGTCGCTTCGTCAGCTTTCAACTTCGCTTCGTTGTTGTCGTATTGTTCGCGCGGAATCACGCCTTGTTCGACGAGGGTCGCATCGCGTTTGGCGATCACGCGATCATTGTTCATCGTCGCGGTGTCTT
>CBFHBI010000367.1:0-4210 GCA_965653755.1 uncultured Blastocatellia bacterium | reverse complement strand
GCTGTTCGACGACGTCGCGGTTTATAACCAGGAAGTCATAAATCCCAATCAGGTTGAGATGCTGGTTGATGAAGCGTGTCGCCGCGCGCTCAACGAGCGCAGCGTGGCCCACATAACTTTCCCTGTTGACTACCAGGAGGCAGCGACTAATGGGAAGCTTTCGATGCACAAACGCAAAGATTCGACCGACAGCGGCTGGTCGCCGCCGATCGCGATTCCGCGTCGCGAAGAAATCCAATGCGCGGCCAAGCTGCTGAATAAATCAAGGCGTCCCGTCATTCTCGTGGGCCGAGGCGCGCTGAACGCGAGCGCCGAAGTAATCGAGCTGGCCGAGAAACTCTGCGCGCCGATCGTCAAAGCATTGCTCGGGAAAGCCGTCGTGGCTGAAGATCATCCGCTCACGACTGGCGGCATCGGTTTGCTCGGCACGACACCATCGACCGAAGCGATGGAAGAGTGTGAGACGCTGGTCATCATCGGTTCATCTTTTCCATACACTGAGTATTTGCCGAAACTCGGCCAAGCGAAGTGTGTGCAAATCGACGACAAACGCGACCGCATCGGTTTGCGATACCCGGCGGACGTCGGTTTGGTCGGCGACGCGAAACAAACGCTCGCGGAGCTTAATAAACTCGTCGAGCAAAAGCGCGATCGCAAATTGCTCAAGCACGCGCAGAAAGCGATGAAGGACTGGCGCGAGCTGCTCGCTTCACAGGAAGATCGCGACGATGTGCCGATCAAACCGCAGCGCGTCGCACGTGAATTGTCGAATCTCGTCGCGGACGACGCAATCATCTCGACAGACACCGGCACGATTACAGTCTGGATCGCTCGCCACTTCGACATCCACGCAAATCAAAAGTTCAGTTGCTCCGGGACCTTGGCCACGATGGCGCCGTCACTGCCTTACGCGATCGCCGCGAAGCTGGCCTTTCCCGAACGTCAATCGATCGCTTTCATTGGCGACGGCGGCTTCGCGATGTTGATGGCTGACTTTCTCACCGCGGTGAAATACAAACTGCCAATCGTCGTGGTCGTCATCAACAATCAGGTGCTGGGCCAAATCAAATGGGAACAGATGGTCTTTCTCGGCAATCCGCAATACGGGGTCGAATTACACAATCCGAATTTTGCGAAGTACGCGGACATCTGCGGTGGCATCGGTTTCAAAGTCGATACGCCGGATCAAATCAAGCCCGCGTTACGCGAGGCGCTCAACTGCGGCCAACCGGCTCTCGTCGATGTGGCTGTCGATCCTTTCGAGCCACCAATGCCGCCGAAGGTCTCGCTCAAGCAGGCAGCGCATTTCGCCGAAGCCATGATTAAAGGACAGCCGCGCGGAGGGAAAATCGCGCTGACGCTGTTTCGCGACAAAGTGCACGAGCTGCTGTGAAGGTGGTGCGCCTGTGTTCTGGACGATCATCGTTATCTTACTTGTTCTCTGGGTGGTCGGACTATTTCTGAAAATCGCGGGCGGCTTTATTCATTTGCTGCTCGTGTTGGCGCTAATCGTTTTGGTGATTCAACTGATCACGGCCCGACGCCCGTGAGTATCAAGAATGAAAGGAGACACATGAGCGAGCAACAATCAAGTAAACGTGGCGTCCGTTCGGACGCGCAGAAAGTTGACGACGCGCGCGAAGGATACAACCCAATGGGCGCAACCGCCCGTCAGGATGGCGCGTTCGGCAAGCAAACCAAAGAGCGTCAGAGCGATCAAGATCTTGCGTTGACGCAGGAAGAGAAGCAGATCCACAAAAAGCGCTGACGCTTTCTTGGAGTGCGGCAGCTCGACGCCGCTTTGTAATCGCTAGAGGTTAGAGGCAAGAGTTTAGAGGCCAGTCCGCCATAAGCTACGGACCTCTAGCCTCTAATCTCTAACCTCTGGTTGGAGAAATCCCAAAGTCCATCGACTTCACACCTCGCCTGAGACACAATCCCATCGATGAAACGCTCAGGTGTCGCCGATCTACCACTGCATGGCGGGCGCGTGCCCGAGTGGCTGGCCCAGCGGATGACGCGGCTCCGGCGCGGCGATTACTGAAGCGATCATCCTCGACTAAGCCCGATCTGTTCTGATCATCTCAGTAACGTGCTAACAAAGCTTCGCGGAAAATCTAACACAACCATTTCTACCTAATAATTGACTAGCACTATTCAATGTAATATCGTGCCTGCCAATACGCGAGTTACGCTAGAAGTCGCAAACTCCGTTGTACTCAATTCTTGAAATAACGTTCGATCAAATACTTCACGTCTCACTCGGGATGCAATGGCTAAGATCTTCATAAGCTATAGTCAAGAGAGTCACGAAATGGTGAGATCCATTGCTGAGGATCTTGAAGCCCTGAATCATCAAGTTTGGTTCGATCAAAAACTTACTGGGGGACAACCCTGGTGGAATGTAATAATAGGGGAAATCCAAAAGTGCGAAGTCTTTGTTTTTGCACTGGAACCCGATTCTTTGGAATCGGCGGCTTGTATAACTGAGCATACATATGCGGTCAAACTCGGAAAGAGCATCCTGCCGGTTCTAGTGGCTGACGTTGAAATAGAGCTAATTCCCCCGACTCTCGCGCTAACTCAATATGTTGACTACCGTAAACAAGATCGAAGCTCATTGAGAGAGCTCGCGAAGGCTCTGGCGACGCTTCCGAAGTCGTCCCAGTTACCGCCCCCTTTGCCCGAACCGCCATCAGCACCGGACTCTTTGCTTGCCACTTTAAAGGAACAAGTTGAAACATCAGAAGCCCTGTCCCATGACGAGCAGGCAATACTCTTTATCAAACTTAAGGCGCATCTACGCGACGAGAAAGATGAGCAACATGCGCGGCGGTTGTTGCAAGAATTTCGGATGCGCGAGGACTTAAGCGCCAATGTCGCCGCAGAGATTGATGAAGCATTAGGTCGCAAACCAACTATTCCGTCCGTCGCTCACACTGAAATTAGACCAAGCGAGGCAGTCCGCAGCGACGACGCAACCTTCGCGGCCACGCCGATGAACGGACCAAGCTACAAACTTGATCAGCCCATAGGGACCTCGCGGGTCGCACAACTCCGTTCGCGGACTGGCAACGATGCGGAGACGTCAGGAGACGCTATTGATCCGATTAAGCACGTCATTCTGTTGTTAATGGGAGACCGTTAATTCGATCAGATGCTCGGTTGTTTTAAGAAAGTCTATCCAAAAATTGAAGGCATCGACGAAAACGGCCCGCGCAATTTCAATCTCGACGATAAAGGCAAAAAATTCGAACAGCTTCCCACAAAGTCTCAACAAATGCCGGTCCACCCGCGCAACGAAACTAATCACGTCTTGCAGCAACTGGACAACAAAAATTCGGGGTTCGTGCGCAACTTCGCCAATTTCTACGGCACCAAAGCGACAGATGACGATCGGCAACTCATTATGAGTTATTACCCGCTTATGTCTCTGCCCGCGCTGCATCGGCTAGCTCGGGACTTTACGATTTGCGATCACTGGTTCTCTTCGGTGCCGGGGCCGGCGTGGCCCAATCGGTTCTTTGCGTTCTCGGGAACTTCGAACGGCAAGGTTGACGTGCCGGACGGCATTCATCACCTCGATTTGAGAAATGCCATTTTCGATCAGAATCAAGACACTCTATTTGATCGCTTGAGTGAAGCCGGCAAAACATGGAAGATTTATTTTTTTGATTTTCCAAGTTCGTTGATTCTGACGCACCAAAGACATCCAGCCAAACTTATTCACTATCACAAGGCGGACAACTTCTTTCAGGATGCAGTACACGGAACACTTCCCGACTTCTCTTTGATCGAGCCAAAGTACGCAGGCCAGGATCAGAATGACGATCATCCTCCACATAACATCATGAAGGGCGAGAAATTGATCGCCGATGTGTACAACGCGATTCGTTCGAACAACGAGCTATGGAGATCGACTCTGCTTGTGATCCTCTTTGATCAGCACGGTGGCTTTTACGATCACGTTTCACCGCCCACGAGAATTCCACCCGACGAACATCGAGAGGAATATACGTTCGACCAATTGGGTGTGCGTGTGCCCGCGATTTTGGTGTCGCCGTTTGTCGCAAGACGCGTCGAGAGAACGCAATTCGACCATACCAGTCTGCTCAAGTATCTTATGAACAAATGGAAACTAGGTGGCCTCGGGAATCGGGCTGAGGCAGCGAACAGCATTGGTCTCGCAATTACCGAGAAGCAGCCGCGC
>CBFHBI010000366.1:0-4212 GCA_965653755.1 uncultured Blastocatellia bacterium | reverse complement strand
GTCCTGGAATGCCCCGCCGCTCTTCCGCGGCGACGACACGCATGGCTCGAAGTGCGGCGCGTTGAGCCCCGCGAAAGTCAGCGAGGACAAGCGTCAGACAGTTCGTTGCGGCCGTTGCGATGATGATTCGTTCAATGCGGCGCCAGCTTGCGGCCTTTATGAAGGAGCCTTGCGCGCAACCATCTTGGAATTAAAACGCCAGCCGCATGTCACTCGCCGCCTCAGCGAAGCGTTGTTCCAAGCCCAACAGCGGGCTCCCTTGATTGATGCCGAAGTGATCGTTCCGGTCCCCCTGCATCATTCGCGCGAACGAGAACGCGGCTTTAATCAGGCTCTTATCCTGGCCCGGGCGCTGACGCGAATTAGTCATTTGCCGCTCGACGAACACAGTCTGGTGCGGCAGTCTCAAACAAAGATGCATCGCGCCGGAATGGACGCAAAAACACGCCGGCAAAGCCTCGCGGACGCATTTACAATTCGTCACCCGAAACTGATCGCGGGCAGGCGTGTATTGCTGATTGACGACGTCTTCACCACGGGAGCGACTGCGTCGGCGTGTGCGAGTGTTCTGATCGAGGCCGGCGTTGCCGAAGTGTTCGTGCTCACCGCCGCCCGCGCCAGTTCCTTTCTTCAAAGCTAATCGTGCGGTAGCATCAGCATCTGAGGGTACTTCGTAACAATGTCAAAACTAAGAACTCTTTATCCACCAATCGAACCATTCGACACAGGTCGTTTGAAAGTTTCAGACCTGCACGAGATTTATTACGAGCAGTGCGGCAATCCGAAGGGCAAGCCGGTGGTGTTTCTGCATGGTGGGCCAGGTGGGGGAATCGTGTCGGAGTATCGGCAGTTTCACGATCCAAAAGCGTATCGCATCGTGCTGTTCGATCAGCGGGGCTCAGGACAGAGCACGCCGCATGCTTCGATTGAAGAGAACACGACGTGGGATTTGGTTTCGGATATCGAGAAGCTGCGTGAGCATCTCGAGATCGAAAAGTGGCAGGTGTTCGGTGGGTCGTGGGGAAGCACGCTTTCGCTCGCTTATGCCGAGACGCATCCCGTCCGTGCGACAGAATTGGTTCTGCGCGGAATCTTTCTCTGCCGGCCCCAGGAAATCAAGTGGTTTTATCAGCAAGGCTGCAGTTGGATTTTTGCGGACGTTTGGGAAGAGTTCGTAAAAGTGATTCCCGAAGATGAACGTCACGACATGGTCGGTGCTTATTATCGTCGCCTCACCAGCAGTGACGACAAAGTACGCATTGCAGCGGCGCGTGCCTGGTCTATTTGGGAAGGCAGCACTTCAAAACTCTTTTTCGATCCCGAATCGATTGAACGATTCGCCGATCCGACTTTCGCCGAAGCTTTCGCGCGCATCGAGTGTCACTACTTCATGAACAACTGTTTTTTCCCGACAGAGAATTATTTGATCGAGAACATCGGAAAGATTCGGCATATTCCCGGCGTGATCGTGCAGGGTCGTTATGATGTTGTATGCCCGATGACGAGTGCGTGGGACCTGCATCGTGCGTGGCCGGAAGCTGAGTTGCACATCACGCCTGACGCTGGGCATTCCATCATGGAGCCGGGAAACTTGAGTTCACTTGTGGAGGCAACCGACAAGTTCCGCTGATGGAGCGCCGACCTCCCTGTCGGCGGTTCGCGAGCATCCTTGCTCGCAATCTCAAAGCAAGCCGGCAGGGATGCCGGCGTACCGCACGCAGGGATGCGTGCGCTCCAGCAGGGATGCGTGCGCTCCCTCCGACACCAATTTTTGACACTTTCCTTTGGGCTCGCGTAATATCGGCTCAAGTATGAATGCGCGAGTTCTAGTGTTGAATGCCTCGTTCGAGCCCATCAACGTGTGCACGGAGCGGCGCGCGGTGGTCATGATTTTCAAGGGCGTCGCGCGCATGGAAGAGCACAACGGCCACATGCTGCACTCGCAAACTATCGTGATGCACGCGCCGTCGGTGATTCGGCTGACTGAGTATCGGCACATTCCGTTCGAGCGGCGATCGCTTTCGCGCAAGAACATTCTGCTGCGCGATCATTCATGCTGCCAGTATTGCGGGAAGCAATTTTCGCCGGCCGAATTGACTCTGGATCACATTGTGCCGCGTTCGCGTGGCGGTGAATCGACTTGGGACAATCTGGTCGCGTGCTGCAAGCGCTGCAATCACAAAAAAGGCAATCGCACGCCGGAAGAGTCGAACATGAACCTTCTGCGCCGGCCGCGGGCCTTTTCGCTGCACGTGAATCGGCAGATCATGCGTTACATCGGCCGCGCAGACGAGACGTGGCGAAAATATTTGTTCTATGAATCAGACGGTCACGTCGATTTGTGCGTGCGCGCGTAGAGTGAAAGAAGGAGAACCCCTATGACTGTATTGCTGTTCGCCATTGAGAGCCCGACGATCATTCTACTGGTCGTCGCGGCGATCTTTCTGCTGTTCGGCGGCAGCAAACTGCCGCAACTTGCCAGGGCGATAGGCCAGAGCAAGAAAGCTTTTAAGGACGGCTTGGATGACGCCGAGCGAGAGTCGCGCAGTGGAAGATCGAACCTTGAGTCGATTGACGACGAGACTTTATTTGAAGAAGCGCGCCGCCGCGCGCAACAGATGAAGGCCGACGGAACCAAGCGGATCGAACAATAGCTTTGTCCGAGGTGATGGCGTTACTCAGTCCGACATGGAGAAAGATTATCGTCTGGGAGTTGATTGTGTTTGCGTTCCTCTTGCTTTACAGGTTGCTTGGAGTTTACTTATTCCGATTCCCACCCGCTCCCGCCTATCCTCATTGAACTCTGCCTTTCTTTCCGACAATTAACGTTGCCTTCAAAGTCAACGCAAACTCGCCGGCGTGTCTTTCTTCATCGATGAGGCGCGTGAGTTCGTCCCTCACTTTTTGTTGCATAGCTTCAGGAATGGATTGCAGCCAGGCAGGCAACAGGAAATCGTTTATCAACGGTGAGTTCAGAAACTCAGCGCCAGACGCGTAATCAAACTCCTCGATCGCGGTCCACGAGGCCACGTCGTCAAGGCCTGCTTCGGCGCTCAATCTCTCCGCGTCTGAAATTGTTGGTAATTCGGTGATCATTTGCTCGACGTCTGCGCCGTGGTCGGCCACGCCGGCATTGAGCAACGCTTCCCAGTAAATCGAAAAGAACTCACCAAAGCTTGAGGCCGTCGGCAACCACCAGGCGACGGTTGCTCCCGGTTTGGCGACGCGCACGGCTTCACTCAAGTTAGCCGGCAAATCTGGCGGCGCGGTGAAAGAATTATTCGCGAGCACCAGGTCGAAGTGATCGTCGGCAAATGACAGCGCGTCCGAGCTTTGTTGCTGGAACTCGGCTGGTTCATGCAGCGCAGTAGCTTTCGCGCGGGCCAATTCCAGGCATTCTTCATTTTTATCGGCACAGACAATCGTGAGCTTCGCACCTGCGCGCTCGTGCAGCGCAAGTGCGTGGCCGCCGCTGCCGGCCTCGACGTAAAGAGCGCGTCCTTCTTTTGGCAACTCCAGGTGCTGATCGACCAATTCCGCGAAACGCTCGCCCCAGTCAGTCGCGATATAGAGGTCGTACAGGAATGCTAGTTCTTTTTGGGTCTTCTGTTCCATCGACTTTGTGAAACACAGAGGACACAGAGGAAAAGCAAAGTGCAAAGAGCAAGGGCAAAGAAAAGAATTGTAGCGATGACCCAGCGCGGGCCGCGTGCTACGCGGCAATAGCTCTTCTCTTAGCTCTTACCGCTTTGCCCTTTGCCTTCCTCTGTGTCCCCAGTGGTTGATTCATCGTAGTAATAAACGCTCCCTTGAAGCTTCTCGGGCAGGCACGACATTTCTTCCTTTGCTGCGGCGTCGCTGTGCACGTAGCGATATTCCTTGCCGTAACCGAGATGCTTCATCAGCGGTGTCGGCGCATTGCGCAAATGCAAGGGCACCGGCTCGCGCGACGTTTCGGCCGCGTCTTTGTGCGCTGCGGAATACGCGCGCAACACGGCATTCGATTTCGGCGCGCGCGCCAAATAAATTGTTGCCTGCGTCAGCGGAAATAAGCCTTCCGGCATGCCGATAAGTTGCACGATCTCGGCCGCAGCGGCCGCCTGCACCATTGCATTCGGATCGGCCAGGCCGATGTCTTCGGAAGCGAGAATGCAAAGCCGGCGAACGATGAAGACCGGATCGGCGCCGCCTTCGATCATTCGCGCCAACCAG
>CBFHBI010000365.1:0-4214 GCA_965653755.1 uncultured Blastocatellia bacterium | reverse complement strand
CCGGCGCGCACGTCAAAATAGGTCGCCTTCGTTCCGATCGGCGAAGGCTGCAACAAGGTCTGCACCTATTGCATCGTGCCGTACTCGCGCGGGCGCGAGCAGAGCCGGGCGGCTGCGGACATCGTCGTTGAGGTAAATGAGCTGCGTCGTCATGGCTACAAAGAGATTCACCTGATCGGCCAGAACGTAAACAGCTATCGGCCAAAGACTGAGCATGGGCTCGAAAATTTCAAAGGGGCGACACCGTTCTGTCGTTTATTGCGCGCTGTCGCCGCGACCGGAATGGAGCGAGTTAAGTTTACGACTTCGTTCCCGCGGGACTTTCATCCGGACATCGTGAAGGCTATTGACGAGTGCGAGAATCTCTGCAATTGGATTCATCTGCCGGTGCAGTCGGGCAGCGATCGCGTGTTGCGGGCCATGCGGCGAGGTCATACGGCGAGTGACTACTTGAAACGAATCGAAACGGTTCGCCAGGCGCGCCGCGAGATGTCGATTACGAGTGATGTCATCGTCGGTTTTCCCGGCGAGACGCACGCAGACTTTGAACAAACCATGAAACTGGTCCAGCAAGCGCGCTACGACGGACTCTATATTTTCAAGTACTCGGAACGGCGTGGCACGCCGGCGGCAAATCTTCGAGACGACGTTAGCAGGGAAGAGAAGTCGGACCGGTTTGCACACTTAGAGTCGGCTCAGCGAGAGCTTCAGCAGGCGATTTATCAAAGCTACCTGGGAAGGGAACTGAGCGTGCTGGTTGAAGGTCTCAGTTCAAAATCGGCAAACGACATGACCGGGCATTCAACCTGTCACAAGGTTGTGAATTTTCCCGGAGATGAATCGATGCTTGGGAAAATCGTCAACGTTCGCATTACCCTGGCGAAACAAAATAGTCTGTATGGAGAAGCAATCAGCGCCCCTTAATCTTTCACATCGTGTACAATAGGGATTCGTAACATGGAAATCGAGGTTAAGATTCGGGCGCTGATGATGGATCCTAACAGCGGCACACCCATCATCATCCTCAAAGATGTTAACAGCGAAACGATGCTCCCGATCTGGGTCGGCGCGTACGAAGCAAATGCGATTGCGCTGGAGATTGAAAAAATTGCGCCGCCGCGGCCGATGACTCACGATCTGCTGCGCAATTTGATTGTCGAATTGGGCTTGACGGTCGATCGCGTCGTCGTCACCTCTTTGCGCGACAACACGTTCTATGCGGTCATCGAGATGACCGCCGAAGACGGCGAAGCTATGCGCCTGGACTCGCGTCCTTCGGATGCGATCGCTTTGGCGCTGCGCGCTGACTGTCCTATCTTCGTCGATACCGAAGTCATTCAGGCGTCGCGTAACTCGGTCGCCACCGATGAAGAAGGGGATGCGGAAAGCCAACTCGGGGAAGAAGAGTGGCCCGATGTAATTGGTGATGCCAGTGATTTGCCGATGTAGCGCAAGCTGTCAGCTTGCGTTTGATTCTTGAGGGATCGTGACGATGGTGACTCACCGCAAACTGACAGTTTGCGTTACATGCGTTGATAATCGCGATTACTAATCAAAAAGGCGGCGTCGGTAAAACCACCACCGCCATCAATCTCGCAGCCGCGTTTGCGCGACGCGGTTCAAAGACCCTGCTTCTCGATCTCGACCCGCAGGCCAATAGTTCGATCTCGTTTCTCGATCCGATGGGCATCAACGCTTCCGCTTACGAGTTAATGATGGACGGGCAGGGAACCGACGAGTTGCCGGTTTATAAATCGTCCACCGAAAATCTCGATATCATTCCGGCGCGCATTAGTCTCGCGAAATTGGAATCGAAACTGGTCGGCGACTTCGATGCGCCGTTTCGTTTGAAGGATCGAATGGAGCCGCTGCGCAAGCGGTATCAGACGATCATCATCGACACGCCGCCGACCCTCGGATTGATCACGGTGAATGCACTGGTCGCGGCTACGCACGTCTTGATTCCGATTCAATCGTCGTACTTCGCGCTCGAAGGCACCGACGATCTGCTCGAGACGATCGAGAAGGTGAGAGGCAGGCCCAACCCGAAATTGGAGCTGCTCGGAGTCTTGGTGACCCTGCACGATAAACGGACCACCCTGGGCCGCGAAGTTTACGAACAGATTCGCCGGGTGTTCGGCGCGAAGTTGTTCGAGACGGTGATCACCAAGAGCGTCCGGCTGGAAGAATCCCCGGCTTACAAAGAATCGATCTTTACCTTTGCGCCGCAGTCATCCGGCGCGGTTGAATACGAAAAACTTTGCAAAGAGGTACTGAGCCGTGTCTAGAAGAGGCTTGCCTACAGGCTTAAGCATGCGTCACGACGCGCACTACGTCGAAGAATTGACCCGATCGACCACCACTCACGTCGGCCGCATGTTGCCGATCGACAAACTCGATCCAAATCCTGATCAGCCGCGCACTGAGATCGGCGATCTGACGGAACTCACCGCGTCGATTAAAGAGAAGGGCGTGCTCGAACCACTGCTGGTAAAGCCGACCGAGATGGGTCGCTGGATGATCATCGCCGGCGAGCGCCGTTGGCGCGCAGCTACCTCTGCGGGTCTGGTCGAAGTGCCTTGCATCGAAATGGACGTCGACGAGAGAGAGGTCGCCGAAATCGCGCTGATCGAGAACATGCAGCGCAAAGACCTCACGCCCTGGGAAGAAGCCGACGGGCTGCGCGCGTTGTGCGAGCGCTTCGGCTACACGCACGAAGAGGTCGCGCGCAAGGTCGGTAAGAGCCGCAGCACCGTGACCGAAGCTTTATCGATTGCCGGTATCCCTGAAGAGATTCGCAACATCTGCCGTGACTCGGAAATCACTTCAAAGTCTCTGCTGCTGCAGATCGTACGGCAGCCCGATGATGAATCAATGCGCGTCATGGCCGAACAGATAGCCACCGAAGGATTGACGCGCGATGGGGCGCGCAAAGCACGCAAGGCCTACATCGATCCTACCGGCGCCAGCGAACCTTACGTCTACCGTTACGAAGCGCCGGGCAGGGAATTCAAGGTTGAGGTGAAATTTAAGAAGGCAAACATCTCTGCCGAAGAATTGTTCGAAGCTCTGAATGCCGCCGCTCAGAATATCGACGACGCGATCTAAAACTCCGAAGTAAAGCCTAATTCTTCCGAAGGCCGATTCAGAACCGGCAACGCCAAATTCAATCCCGAAGATGTTGGGAGAAGAAGGTCGTTATATCACTCCACATCTCTTTGGTGACCGAATGTCCCACGTTCGGGTAGAGCTTCAGCGTCGCTGCCGGCAAGGTTTGCTCGTAGACGGTTTTCGTTATCGGCCAACGCTCAATCAATGTCTTGCCGAACAAATCAAAAATCAGGTCCTGATCTTCCTGGTCATATGAGTCCCGGTAGACAACCGAGTCATTCGTGTCATCAGCGCCCATGAACAAAAAGATCGGTACCAGTTTTAGCTTGTCGAGATCGAGCTTCTTACCCGAGACAACCTCAAGATCCGCCGTTCCGATTGGATAACGCAGCGACTTTCCTTTCCATGAAGGTACGGGAGCCATGGCCCAGCCACCTGGCGATCCGAAAACAGCGGCCTTAATTCGATCGGGGTGTAGCAGAGTAAAACGGTTTGTGAACATCCCTGATGCCGAGAAGCCGAACATCATCACCCGCTCATCGAAGTCCAACCCTTCACGGCGCGATCGCGCTCTGGCGTCGTCGATCATCTTGATTAGTTGTAAATCGAAACGCCTTAGCTCCTGCTTCTCAGTCAGCAGCGAATCGCGGTCCAGGGCATGAGTGTAAATACGGTCGTCCGCTTTTGGGCGAGGGAAGACAGGAACCAGCAAGCCAACTTTCAACGTTCCGGCGAGACTTCGGCGGCCCTCCGCCAATCGCTTGGCGGACGCGTCGTGAACGGCGAGGTCGTCATCGACATTGCCGGTGTTGTTGGGGATTACCAGAATTGTCTGCTTAACGTTGCCGCTTTCTTCTGAGCGGAGTTTCGGCGGAATGTATAGGTAATAAGGATAGGAGAATCCCTTTGCGGGTTGAGGCTCGACTCGTATCACTTCAGGGAGCGCGGGGGTCGTGGGTTTCTGTGCTTCGCCTTGAGCCGCAATCTGCAAACTTGCGAGCGCCACCAGCACGCAGGAAAGCAGAAGTTTTCGCATCTATTTCAGCCTTTCTTTTTCTTTTCGGCCGCCGCTTTCTTCGCCAGCGACTTACTCCAACGCTCCA
>CBFHBI010000364.1:0-4216 GCA_965653755.1 uncultured Blastocatellia bacterium | reverse complement strand
GACATAGACCGCGCCGAGGGCTTCGCCCAGAGCGCCATCAGTTGCGCCCACGCAACGCTTCCAGCGCGGCAGGTTTTCCCTCGCTCCCGAACGAACTGCGCCTTTGAAATGAAAATCTTCATCGACGAATTTCGCCGACAGACCGGAGGCCGCCCGATTGATGATGTTCCAACGCAGATATGTCTGCCAGTCAGCGATCGACGTATCAGTCAATTGCTTGTCCATCGCTTTGAAGAACTCGGGAGTGGCGACGTTGACATCGGCAGCCGTATGCCCGACAGCGCGGAAGTAAGTAACCCAATCGAAGGTCGGCGCGAGGGTCTTAATCTCACCCTGGTGCATCCGATGATAAAGCTTCTCCGCATCGCGCAACTGGTCGGGCGGCAGCGAACCTTCCGCCAATTTCGTTTCCAGCTTCATGACCGCATCGGCTTCACTTGCAGCCTTAGCTGAGTCGTCGCCCAGCAACTCGAACATCTTCGCGATATGTTTGACGTACTCGTCGCGAATAGTTTTCGAGCGTGGATCGTCCTTGAAGTAGTAGTCGCGCGTCGGCAACCCCAGGCCGCCCTGAAAAATTCCGACCGTAACTTCCGCCGCATTCTTGAAGTCCCGATTCGATCCCGATCCAAACAACGCGTTGTAGCCGAATGAGTGCAGATGTGCGATCTCAGCTTGCAACGATTTGTGATCAGTCACCTTCGCAACTAACTCGAGTTCGGGTTGAATCGGCTTGATGCCTTCAGCTTCGATCTTCGCTTCATCCATGCAGCTCGCGTAATAGTCGCCGACCTTCTGTTCGTTGCTGCCCTGCTTCGCCGCTGTGTTCTTCGCCGCCGCTTCGAGAATTTCGTGCAGCACGTCGCGGTTCTTCTCATTCAAAATATTGGCGACGCCCCATGCCGAATACGCCGGCGGAATCGGGTTGGCCTTGAGCCAGCCGCCATTTGCGTACTGGTAAAAATCGGCACAAGCCGATGTGTTGGTGTCCATGCCGGACACATCGAAGTGGGCCGACTGGCCAAAGATCGCCGTGACGCTGAACGCGAAGGCAAGCAACAACGAAACTATTCCTCTAAAACCTTTCATGCAGGACTCCTATTTTGATTTATGCCTTATTGATTGGGTAATGCCGAGTTTGAATAAAGACTCTAACGCTTTCGCCGACGCTATGCCAAATTGACCTCAGCGTGATGAATCTTACGCGAGAGCCAGCGGCTTGGTTTCAGATTCAGCCTGAAAGCGTGTCAGAACCGGGAGCGGTAGCGACCGGATCAAGTGATCCGAGATCCAATCCAAGGAGCGTGGTTGATCCGGTCGCTACCGCTCCCGGTTCTGACACAGCAAGCCTTCATGCTTGACGACTGATCCAATTCACTCGTACCGTCTGACACGGTGTCAGTACCATCCGCGTCAGCGGATGAAATCAAGAGGCTCCTTCCATGGATGAAAGCCGCCGGTTTGATCCATCTGCTCACGCAGACGGTGTACTGACTTCATCGCGACGATGCTCGACACCGCCAACACAATCGTCACCCGCTGCTGCATTGCGGGTGGTGGCCCAGCCGGAGTCGTCCTTGGCTTTTTGCTCGCGCGCGCCGGCATCGATGTCGTCATCCTCGAGAAGCACGCTGACTTCTTTCGCGATTTTCGGGGCGACACGATTCATCCTTCTACCCTGGAAGTCATTTATGAACTCGGATTACTCGAAGAGTTTCTCAAACGTCCTCATCAGGAGATCCGCGAAGTCGGCGGACAAATCGGAGAGGAGTTCATTCCACTCGCCGACCTCACTCATCTGCCGACGCACTGCAAATTTCTCGGCTTCATGCCGCAGTGGGACTTTCTGAATTTCTTTTCGGAACAAGGCAAGAAATATCCGCAATTCCATCTGATGATGGAGGCGGAAGTCACCGGCTTGATCGTCGAAGGCAACACCGTCACCGGCGTGAAAGCCACGACGCCGTCTGGCGAAATCGAAGTGCGCGCGACTTTGACCGTGGGCTGCGACGGCCGCAGTTCGATCGTGCGCGAACGAGCCGGTCTGAAAGTGCAAAGTCTCGGTGCGCCGATCGACGTGCTGTGGTTTCGCGTCTCGCGCAAACCGAGCGATCCGGGACAAGTGCTGGGCCGATTTATTCCCGGCAAGATTTTGGTGATGCTGAATCGCGACGAATACTGGCAATGCGCTTTCGTAATTCGCAAAGGCATGCTCGAAGAAATCAAACGACGCGGCATCGAAGTCTTCCGCAACGACATCGTGTCCGTCGCTCCCTTTTTGAAGGACCGCGCGCAGGAAATTAATGACTGGGAACAAATCAAACTCCTGACCGTGCTCGTCGATCACTTACGCAAGTGGTATCGCGCGGGTCTCCTCTGCATCGGCGACGCCGCGCACGCCATGTCGCCGGTCGGCGGCGTCGGGATCAATCTCGCGATTCAGGACGCAGTTGCGACTGCGAACATCCTCGCGCATCCGTTGTCAGAAAATTATGTTTCGCCGAGTCACTTGCAAAGGGTGCAGTGGCGTCGCGAGTTTCCCACAAAGGTGACACAGCGAGGACAAGTGCTGGTCCAGGAACGAATCCTCAGCGCAGTGCTGAGTTCACAAGAGCAAGTGAAGCCGCCATGGTTCCTACGTCTATTCAAAAAGTTTCCGGTCTTGCGAAGAATCCCTGCGCGTTTAATTGGGATTGGCGTGCGGCCGGAGCATGTGCGAAGTTCGGAGTACCGCCTTTAGGCGGAATCCTAAGTCTATTGTTCAATCGGAAAATTCCCCGCGATGGACTACTTCCGCATATGACAGCCTCAGAGCGTGAGCGCGTACTCGAATATCGTCGCTTGCGGAGCCTTCCGCTTCATTCACCTCCTCATTGGGCCATGGGCTTTTCAGGGCAATACCTAATAACAGCAGCTTGCTTTGAACATGCTCCGATTATCGCCAAGACTCCTGAACGGCTGAGCGAATGTGAGGAACAAATGCTTGCAGCCTGCGCGCGCTATGCCTCAAAGATCTACGCATGGTGTGTATTGCCGAATCATTATCACGTTTTGGTGGCATCACATCGGATCAAATCCATCTCTAAAGAGCTGGGTCGCTTTCATGGCCGCTCCTCGTTTGCATGGAATGGCGAAGATGCGCAAAGAGGTCGCCAAGTTTGGTTCAGAAGTTTTGACCGAGAGATCAGATCAGAGCGGCACTTTTGGGCGACTGTAAATTACAGTCACCACAATGCTGTTCATCATGGCCACGTTGAAAAGTGGCAGGATTGGATTTGGTCGAGCGCTGCGAAGTTTGTCGACGATGTTGGCCGTGAGCGTGCTGTCCAGATTTGGAAAGACTATCCGATCCTCGATTACGGTAAGGGTTGGGATGTTTGAGATTCCGCCTGAAGGCGGTACTCCGAACTAAGTCAGCATCTTTTCGATCACGCCATAACTCGCTTGCAAAGCTTCACCGAGCTTCTCCGGTTGCGAGCCGCCGCCTTCGGCCATGTCGGCTTTGCCGCCGCCCTTGCCGCCGATGATGGGCGCGAGTTCTTTAATGACCTGGCCGGCTGGCACTTTTTTGGTGAGGTCGTCGGACGTGCGCACTATCAGCGAAGCCTTGCCGTCGTTTGTGCGGCCGAGCACCACGACGCCCGATTTGATTCGATCGAGCAGCGTGTCGGAAAGCTGACGCATGCCGGCAGCGTCGAGGCCGCTCGCTTCTTTTGCCAAAACTTTCACGCCGGCGATGTCGCGAGCTTCGTCACCGTTGGAAGCCGCGCTGCCAATCGCGCCACTGGCAATTTTTAATTTCAGTTCTTCAGCTTCGCGACGCGTCTTCTTCAACTCATCCTGCAGCCGGGCCGTAACGTTCGGCAGCTCGGCGCGCGACGTGCGCAGATTTGCAGCAGCTTCTTCGATCAATTTTTCATCTTCGCGAAAACGTTCATACGCATCGATGCCGGTGATTGCACGAATGCGACGCACACCCGAAGCGATCGATTCATCGCTGGTGATCTTGAAAACCCCGATGTCGCCTGTTGCGCGCACGTGCGTCCCGCCGCACAACTCTCTCGAAAATCCCGGCACCGTCAACACGCGCATCATGCCCGAATATTTTTCGCCGAACAGCGCCATCGCGCCCGATCGAATCGCCTCCTCCACCGGCATGACGTCCGTATCAACCTTCACGTTGCGCAAGACCTGTTCATTCACCAACCGCTCGACT
>CBFHBI010000363.1:0-4219 GCA_965653755.1 uncultured Blastocatellia bacterium | reverse complement strand
AAAATACAGCGGTTTGACGCCGGCCCGATCGCGCACCAGCACGAGTTGTTCGCGATCCGCATCCCAGATCGCGATTGCATAATCGCCTTCGAGTGCATCGACAAAGTCGAGGCCGCGTTCTTCATACAAATGGAGGATTGTTTCTGAATCAGTGCGCGACGCGTAAACGTGCCCGCGTTGCTCGAGCTCTTTGCGCAGCTTGGCGTGGTTATAAATCTCGCCGTTGAAGACCAGCCACACACGATCTGTGCAACCGTGCATCGGCTGATGGCCCGCTTCCGAAAGATCGATGATTGATAGACGGCGAAAGCCAAACCCGCCGCGCGCGTCGTCGAAGATCAGTTCACCCGCGTCGTCGGGTCCGCGATGCGTCATCACGTCGCGCATCGACACGAGCAGCTCGCGCTCCGTCTTGCCGCGCGCCGCGCCGTATTCCCAGACTCCGCAAATGCCGCACATATCAAGTCAGAACCGCCTGCGGTAGCGGGCGGTTACCGTCGCGCAAAGGATCTTCAGCCTGGATCAACCGCCCGCTACCGCAGGCGGTTCTGACTCTATCTCCGGCAGACCAAACATTTCTCGCAACTCGTCCGCGTCGTAGAGCAGCCAGACACTTCGATCATGATTCGTCGCGCCATTTTCCGACAAGCGCCAACCGCGCCACGTGCGTACCGGCGGCTGGCGCACGAGATAGCTGGCTACGCGCCGCGGATTCTCGCGCAGGTACTCCTTGCGCGTCGGCACTCGCGTCAGCAGTTGATAGCAAAGATGATCGAGATTCGCAGTTGCCAATGTTCGATCACGCAAACGGAAATCGGCGCCGTACCCGATACCGATCGCATCGCCGCCGAATTCGTGCTTCATCGCATAACGCAAGACACGGCTGGGCGCCGTGATTGTGACTGCGCAATCTGCGTCGGGCGCGGGCCCACGTCGCAACCGCGCGGAACCATTTTCGAAACTGACGTTGAATAAGCCGCCGTCTCCCGCATCGGCAACATCTATGCAGAATCTAAGCGGGTCGAGTTGCGCACCGCCCGCTGCCGCGACGCGAGAATTTATGTGCCCACGCAACTCGTCTGCGAGTGCGGCAATCTTTTCGTCCGTCAATAACTCGGGGTTTTGCTTGCGCGCGATTTCGCAGGGGTATTGCTCGTCAATCAAATGTGTTAGTTCGCCATCGATTAAGCGCGCGCGATACGGCGAACTTGGTTTCAGCGCGTCGCCGTCGAGCACGTCTCCGGGATACATCACCTCAATTGCTTGCTCGCGGTTAGCGCCGGCGAAGTGACGATCGAAGTAAGCTTTCAAACTGGAACGCGGAAAACGAACTTCATTGATCCAACGCTCCGCCGGCGCCAACAGCGCAAAGTCAGCGGCAAACGGAACTGCCACACGCGGTTTCAATCCAGCGACGACGCGACAGAAGTTATGCGCAAACAATTGTTCGCGCACCGCGCCGATTGCCTGATCGTCTTTGCCCTCAACGTGCAGCATGTTTGGAAAATAACTGGCGCCGCCGAATCCGCAAAATAGGACGTCGATGCGCGGCCAACGTCTGCATATTTCGTCGATGAAGAATTCGATCGTCGCCGGGCTTTCAGAGTGCAGCGCGTCATTCACATTCACCAAAACTTCATTGCCGCTTTCGATCACCATGATGTTGTCGTGACCGTTTGCAACGTACGTAATCGAGGTGTTCTTGCTTAGACGATATTTCCGCCAACTGACAGCTTCCGTCACGTTCGGGAAGCCAAGACTGTGAATGAATTCTTTGGCGCCGCCGAACCAACTCAGCGGATAGAAAACTTGAGCGGACTTGTTCGAGAGACCGCGCAGAGTCCTCGCATGAAAATGATCTTCGTGACCGTGCGAGATGGCGATCACCTCTGCCGTCTCGACGGCCTGTGCATGGACCGGCTTCGGAAAGACATACCATTGCTGGCTGTAAGCCGGTCCGGCAAACCACGGATCGGTCGCGATGCGGACATTACCCGTATCAATCAACAGACAGGCGTGAGATATGTATTCGACTTTCACCGGTTCTGAGACGCACCAAATTCGGCGCGCAAATTCGAAATCAGCTGCGACGGCAAACTGTCAGCATCGCCACCGCACACCGGAATGATGGCCCAGCGTCTGATCAGTGGCACGCTTGCGCGTTCTGACCAGCGTACGATCACCGACTCCCGTTTTGCGCCATAATCCGTTGACACAAAACCGTGATCGAACTCCGGCTTTGGAGCATCGGCTAGCGGCGCTACAAACAAGCGTGCGGCCTGCATCTTATCCCAAGCCTTGACGCTCCCGTCAGGCCGCGGGCCTGCTTCGATGCCGGGCGCGAGGTGAAAGCGGAACGAGAATTCATGCGTTCCGGCGCCGGTTAACTTGTCCTCAATCAGCCAATAACGCGCCAGCTTATCGAATTTGACTGATCGATTATGCGTTACGCCTTGCGGCAAACGCCGGTAGCCGTAGTGTGCTGCGCGGATGAAGTCACCTAAATCGTCTGTCTCCCAAACGTGCACCTGCGGTTTCGCTTCATTGCCGATGATGAATGGTATGAATTGATCAATCGTGTTCTGTTCGGCGTTGTCCACTTGCACTGTCGAGTGATACGCAGTCGAGCGAAATAAATGTCTTTGTTGCAAGTCCGCCGTATAGACGTACGTTCCCGGATCGACAATGAACGGGACGCCGCCGGCGGAGACTTCGATACTCAAAGCATCGTTGTGACCGTGCGAGCCGCGGCCTTTCACACCGCTGTCGCTGGCGTTGAAGAACAGATAAAAATCATCCTGACGAAGCACGTAAGTGCCGGCGTCGGGGAAACTCTGAGACTCAGGCATTGGACCATCGGGCAGTGACCGGTAATCGCGCACGCCTTGAGGCCCGAGAATCCACAATAAGTCCTCAGGCACTTCATCGCTGGGAAGTGCGAAGCGCGGCTCCTGAAAAATTGCCGCGCCGAGCGCCAGCACGTAACCGTGATCGTCGCCGGCGCGCTTCACAATCGGCAGTAACTGTCCGCTGTCGCTGTCACCGATCAGCGGCGCTCGTCCGTCAGGTCGCAGGTACGCGGCCATGTAACCGATCATCGCACGCAACTTCGTCCAGTACCTTTCTGCGATTTCGATTCCGTTCGCCCGACAGAGGACCAGCGAATAGAGATACAACTCGACTTTCAAACGATGATATCCGGTTGACGCTTCGTAATCAGCGCCGTCGGAGAGCGTCTGCTTGTCCATCTCGCGCAGCACTTCACGCAAACCGAATTCACGCCATTCATTCGCCGCCTGCAGCTCCGGCAACATCACGCCGATCCAAAGCAAGCCCGCGACGTCGGCCAGATAATGATTGCTCGTCGCGACGTGTGAAAATTCCAGATTGCGTCTGATATGCGCGCCGTGCTGATCGAACATCATCAGCAATTCGTTCAGCGTCGCTTCATCCAGTTGCGGAGCCCAGCGGAACAAAGCAAAAGCCGCCAGCAGGTTCATTGCGCGCAGCGCAACTTCCATCGCGCAGTTCCAGTTAACGCCGCGCGCCACCGGATTCTGCGTGCGCCAATCGCGCAGTTGCCGGACGAACTCTTCGCTGAATCGCTCGTCATTAGAAATCGAATAAGCGCGACCAAGCGTAATGAAATGAGACAGGCGATTTAATTCCCAGGTTACGCGCGCGTCTGAGCCATCGTTTCGAAACAGATTAATGTCCGCGTGAAAATCAAGCGGCCAATCGAAACCCGACAACGGATCGCGATTCCATTCAACCGTGTCTTTGCCGAAACATTTTTCGCCGAACCCGAGCAACGGCCAGCAATGCTCCGCAACGATTCGATTCGCCACGTCAACCAGCTGCAAAGTCTGCTGCGGAAATGACTCTTGCTGCAGCTTGGCGGACTGAGCGGCGTCTTGCATGCCAGGGAAAAATTTGGGTTGCGTTCGCGCACGGAAATGCGCGCGCAGCTCGGCTGGACTCAGGAGCGCAAACTTTTCGTTCAGCCGCGCGGCCCGACGATCCAGCGCCGCCAAGTTCGCCTGTTCGCGCCTGCGCGTGTTGCGCTCCCGCACAAGCCGCGCAGCCTCCAACACAGCAACGCGCGGTGTGACTTCGCCCCGCAGCATTCGTTTCGCTGAAGTAAAAAGTCTCATATGCTGTGCCGGGGCAGTAGCCCGACCGTCAGGGAGGGCGCTCCAACTATTGCGTGACTGCGCCC
>CBFHBI010000362.1:0-4230 GCA_965653755.1 uncultured Blastocatellia bacterium | reverse complement strand
CGCTTTAACCCACCCGCTGACGCGGGTGGTACTGACCTCGCCGCACGATCGTAAACGTCGATTTGACTTAGGTTGTTCCCTGAGGATTTGCGGCGCGGCGATATTCGCCAGATTTGCCGCCGGTCTTCAATTCCAAGCGAATGTCGGCGATGGTCATCGACTTATCGAGGGCTTTGCACATGTCGTAGATCGTGAGCGCGGCGACAGAGACTGCGGTGAGCGCCTCCATCTCGACGCCAGTTTGCGCATGTGTGGCAACTTCCGATTCGAGATAAACACCGTCATCGCGCAACTCGGCGCGAACTTCAATATGCGTCAGCGGTAAGGGATGACACAGCGGGATGAGATCGGCAGTTCGCTTCGCGGCGACGATGCCGGCGAGTCGCGCCGTTTCCAGTGGATCACCCTTGGGAGTTTGCTGCTTGCGAATCGCAGCGACGGTTTCGGCAGACATGAGCACATGACCGGACGCGATCGCGCGCCGAGCCGTGGCTGACTTCTCGCTCGTATCGACCATTCGAGCCCGGCCGTGTTCGTCAATGTGCGTGAGCTTTGTCAAGTCGTGCCTCGTGTGAGAGCAGAAATAACCGCAGAGGACGCAGAGGTTTGCGCAGAGGAAACAGCGTCGTTGTATCGGTTGACTACGCGTTTAATGCCGTCGCGCAGATGCAGCACGTTGAAGTTGATTATCAAGCCGAGACGAAGATCGGCGAGTTTGAGATAGGTTAAGACTTGCGCAAGGTGGTTGTCGTTGATAGCTTCTACCGCTTTAATTTCTAGAATGAGACGATCCTGGACCAAGATGTCGACCCGATAACCACAATCAAGCATAACCTCTGAATAAATCAGAGGCATGGGCTTCTCCTTCTCCGCAATCAGGCCGCACATTCGCAATTCGAACCAAAGACATTCCTTGTAAGCCGATTCGAGCAGACCCGGGCCAAGCGCCGTATGCACTTTCATAGCGCAGCCGATGACCTTTTGTGTCAGCTCATAATCAGTCATCCTCTGCACCCTCTGCGGAATCCTCTGCTTCCTCTGCGGTTAAATCGCCGGGACTCTATTCAAAGCCGCGGGGATGATCAACGTATTTCCGCCGAACACAACCTCCTTCGACGCTAACTCTTCGGTCCACCGCTCCGCTCGTTTTTGCTTCGGCGTTAGTTTCGCGACGACTTTGATCACAGCCACCAGCGGCCAATAAAGCCACGCTTTCGACTTTGGCTTGTCACGATGAAGACTCGTCAGCTCAAAACCATTCTTTTCGAGCAGGTAACGCAGCTCCGCGTAGCCGATCGGATTCACGTGCGCGGCAATCTCTACGCGCTCGTTGTATTCGGTTCGTAAACGATCCAATGCGGCCCGAGAGATCGGTTTGAAGTGCGAAGTGTAACCGTAGAGCAGCCACTTCAAACGCTCTTCAATATTCAGAATGTTCGGCACGCTGACGATCAGATGACCGCCCGGCTTCAGCACGCGCGCAAACTCGCGCATTGCCTGCTGCGGATTCTCGATGTGCTCGAGGCCTTCGAGACAGGTCACATAGTCAAATGATCGATCGCTGAACGGCAATTCTGCATCGAGATTCCCCTGTTGAATATCGACGCCGTCCAGCCGGAAAATTTCCGGATACAGATCGCAGCAACGCACCTCGAATCCAAGATCGATCAATCGTGCCGCGAGCGCGCCTTCGCCGGCTGGTACATCCAGCAGAGCACCGCGCGGCAGTCCTTTCAGGATATCGACGACCGTATCGTGAATCGCCTGGTGAGCGAGCGGAGTGGGCAAAGCTGACTTTGTAACTGTAGCTGTGGCTGCCGACATGAATCAGTTCGACAAGTGTACTACGCGCACGACGGATCCGGCGGGCGTTTTCCCGGCTCCGGAGGCGATATTGACCAGCACACTTGCTTTCGCAAAGGCGACAAAATCAGAAGAACCGCCCCACTTCAAAGGTTCCGCAAACAAACTGCCATTTGCGTCGGTACGCAAGACCGCGGGCAAATAACTCTCGCGATCAATTGAACCCTTGACGTCGCGCGCGAGAATAGCGTGCGCTTCAGGAAGCGTTGTCATGCGCGCTCCTTGCATCGCGAGCAGAGATGCTCGGGCAAAGAGATTAAAAGTGACGGCGACGGAAACCGGATTGCCCGGCAGTCCAAACACGAGACAATTCCCGAGCCGCGCAAATACAGTCGGCTTGCCCGGCCGCAACGCGACGCGTTCAAAAAAGATTTCAGCGCCGAGTTCTTTGAGTGCGGCTTTGGTGAAATCGTAAACACCCATCGAGACGCCACCGGAAGTTATCAACACGTCTGAGCGCTCGACTGCGGCGCGAATATTTCTTTTCAATTCCTCAGTGTCATCGCCGGCCAGGGGTAACCTTTCGACGATCGCGTTTGCCTCCGAGGCGTACGCTTCGATCGTGTAATTGTTTGAGTCGCGGATCTGATCGCGTGCCGGTTTCTGATCGACATCGACAAGTTCACTGCCGGTGGCCATCACCGCGACTCGTGGACGGCGCGCAACTTTTACTTCTGCGTAACCGAACGACGCCAAAGTCGCGATCATCGCTGCGTTAATCCGTTCGCCGGCGCGCAGAACGGTTTCTCCCGACTTGATTTCGCTGGCGCGCGGCACGATCGATCTGCCGGTCTCAACTGTCTGAAGTATCTCGACCTGCGAATCGACTTCTTTAGTCAACTCAACCTGCTGCACCGCGTCCGCGCCGGCAGGCACCGGCGCGCCCGTCATGATGCGCACAGCCTCGCCGGCCTTCATTTCGTAGTGCCAACCCGCACCCGCCGCCGACTCGCCGACAATTTTCAGATGTGCGGGAACCGTGGCCACGTCGGCTGCTCGCACCGCATAACCGTCCATTTGCGCTCGATTGAATGGTGGCAGATCCGTGTCAGCGATGATGTCTTCGGCCAGGATTCGGTTCAGCACTTGCGACAGCGGCACCGCTTCACTCCCGAGTGATGAGGTTTGCTGCAGCACAATTTGGATGGCGTCGTTAACCGGAATCATTCAGCGTGAGTCTAAAAGCAAAGCGGCTGCTCTTCAAATGAAAAGCAACCGCCTGCCGGAGAATGATTGAACTGATCCTTTACTTCGTCTAGGTGTTGTGAATGAAGTGGACGAAGTCGTGAACGATCGCAATGACCGTGTCATCGATCTGGTCCTGCGCGTGACAATCTTTCTCTTCTTTATCTTCGCCGTTTTCAACTTCGTCAGCGGGACCTGCTAAGTCGCCGTCGACACGGAAACCGTCGTCGTGCCGGTAAATATCGATCTTCAAGTGCACCGCCGTGGCGTCCGCCTGGTGTGTCACGTGATGGATGTGCGCTTCGTCAAGCACATGCGCGGCGGCGGCTACCAGAACGTCTTCAGATACACCGATGTCGGAATTGTGCACGGTGACTTCGATGTCAACGGTCACGTTTGTAGCAGTGTGGGCTTTGGCCACGCGGTGCGGCGCGGGCAGCAATAACAACGCGGCCGCCATGATCATGGCGAATCCGAGGCGGCTGATCTTTGTAATTGTCAATGACTTCATATCGGGGATCCTTTCGGGTTTCGAGTAAGCTCAAGGCACAGAATCGACCGCGTACCTTAGAGCAAGACCCGGCTCAAGTCAATACTTTAGATGGCGGCGAAGCAAAGTGTTTGCATTACGCATTACTGAGGACGAGTTGCTAAGCTATCGCCGATGAGATCGAATCCTTCTATCTCAGAGCTGGCGCGAGTCATGGCGGCCGGGCGCAAGGTCGAGCGCGCTCAACGCCCACCTGGGCCAAAGGGCACGCGCGTCATGGGGGTGATGCGCGAGTTCAATCGCGACTCACTCGGTTTCATCGAAAGGGTCCAGCGCGATTACGGCGACATCGTCTGGAGTCGTTTCCTCTATGTGCCGGCGCTGTTTCTTTATCACCCGAATGAGATTGAATACGTGCTGGCGACGAACGCGAAGAATTTCAAGAAGGCGATGTCGCTACGATCAAATTTCTTTCAGCGACTGGTCGGCAACGGTTTATTAACCAGCGAAGGAGAAGAGTGGAGGCGACAGCGGCGGCTGACTTCGCCCGCGTTTCATCGACACCGCATCTCAAACTATGCCGATACCATGGTCGGCCATACCCGCCGGCTGATTTCCTCTTGGCGTGAAGGCGAGACGCGCGACATGCATCGCGAGATGATGCGGCTGACCCTCGAGATTGTGGTCCGTTG
>CBFHBI010000361.1:0-4232 GCA_965653755.1 uncultured Blastocatellia bacterium | reverse complement strand
CCAAGGGCAATTCGTCAGACAAATCACCCAACGTAAATTGACACCCAAAAGCACATGAAACTTTTCGGCACGGATGGCATTCGCGCCAAGGCCGGCGAATTTCCACTTGACCTTGCGACGGTCAGAGCGATCGGTGCGTCGCTGGCCCAGCACCTGGCTGAGCGCAACAATGGTAGCAGACCTCGCATTGTGATCGGCCGCGATACGCGTGAATCAGGTCCGGCGATCGAAGCCGCCTTGACTCAAGGGGCGCGCGCCGCGGGCGCTACAGTGGAATCGGCCGGCGTAATCACGACACCCGGCGTAGCGTTTCTGACGCGATCTTTGCCGGCCGATGCCGGCGTCGTGATCAGCGCCTCGCACAATCCTTACTACGACAATGGGATCATAATATTCGATACGTCAGGCCGCAAACTCGACGATGCAACGGAGAGAAAGATTGAATCAGACATCGCTGCTGGACGATTTCAAATCTCGTATGCTGAAGACGATGCACTGCATCCGTCATCCTCAAACGATCTGTGCGAGCAGTACCTCGACTATTTGAAGGACGATGTCGCTGGAGGCCTTTCGTTAAGCGGGCTCAGCATCCTCGTCGATTGCGCAAATGGCGCGGCCTCCGAACTGGCGCCGCGATTGTTTGCGGGACTCGGCGCCAGCGTGACTGCCATCAACTGCCATCCCGACGGCCGGAATATCAATCTGAATTGCGGGTCCTTGCACATTCAAGGTTTGCAACAGGCCGTGTGCCAGGAACAGGCTGATTTGGGCGTGGCGTTTGACGGCGACGCAGATCGTGCGCTCATTGTTGACGCGAGTGGACAATTTGTTGACGGCGACGCCACGATGTGGGTCTTAGCAAACTATCTGCAGCGCCACGGACAATTGGCCAAACAACTCGTCGTCGCGACAGTGATGACAAACCTGGGCCTGGAAGTTGCGCTCCGCGATCGCGGAATAAATCTGGTGCGGACCGATGTTGGCGATAAATACGTTCTAGACGAGCTGCTTCGCTCGCGAGCGGCCGTCGGCGGCGAACAGTCGGGCCACATAATCTTTCCGCAAGTTAGTCTGGCCGGCGACGGAATGATCACCGCACTTAGCCTTCTGCGAGTGGGATTTACGCGCTTTCCGCAAGTGCTCGAGAATGTGACAGTTCGCCAGAAAGTCCCGTTCGAATCTCTGCCAAAAGTGCGGGAGAAGGTCCATGAGATTGAAGCGTCGATGGGTGATCGTGGCCGTCTGCTGCTCCGCTATTCGGGGACCGAACCGCTGGCGCGCGTGATGGTCGAAGGAGAGGACGCCGGAGCTGTAGAGGCAGCGGCAAACGATCTCGCAAACGTTATCGAATCGGAAATCGGCGCCGCGGAAGTCTAGCCGCGCGAGTAAATTCTTCACTGTCGAGCAAATGTTACAATGCCTGCCGTGAAGAATCTTCACCAAGGCTCAAACGACTGAGCCAGACACCATTCGAACGTTGCGATTTGCGCGGGATTTCGATGCCAAAAATCTTCTATTGCGCGGCACAAACGTTGCGATGTATATTGTGGGGCAAGAGAGACGGTTGGTGGATCCTCCGTCTCAAGTGGTTGCTGGGGTGAGGACAGTAACCACGAAAATGAATGAGCGCTGCGACGCCCACGTTGCAGCGCTCATTCGGTTTTTTGGCCGCGACTTTCTCACGCGCCATTTGACTCTCAGCCTTCATTCAAGTACATAGATGCGGTTTTTATGACTGCGTCGCCCGCGAATCGCTACTACCCAACCTTCAGCGTCGCTCTCATCGTTGTTTTTTCGGTTTGCCTCGCCGGATGCCGCCGTAATCACAACGTCAATTCAAACAACAACAACGCATCCAACTCGTCTGTGCCGAGCGATTCTGAGGAGGCGAAGCGGCAAGCCCAGGCGTTGGTCGAAAAGGGCAAAGACCTGTATCGGAATGATCAAGACGAGCAGGCCGTTGATGCTTTCAAGCAAGCTATACAGAACGATCCTAACAACGCCGAGGCGCACCTGCGTCTGGGAATGAGTTACGCGGCGCTCGAAAAAAAAGAAGAAGCCGACGCCGAGTACAAAAAATCGATCGAGTTATTTAAAAAGAAGACTGCCGATGATTCCAAAGACGCGGACGCTTATTTCTATTTAGGAGAAGCACATAGTTGTCTGCACCAGGACGACGACGCGGTTAGGGCCTATCGGCAGTCCACCCGGCTGAAGCCGGACGACGAAGAGGCGTGGTATCGATTGGGAACGGCTCTCACGAGACTGGCACAATATCCCGAGGCTAGTTCTGCGTTTCAAAAAGCTCTGGACATCGATCCCAACGACTCGCGCGCGAGCGATGGTTTGGAAAATGCGCAGGAAGGTACGCAGCGGATCAAGGAGGGCAAGAAACACGCCGAGGACATGCTGAAGAAGCAGCAGGAAAATGCCAACGCTAATGGCAATCTAAACCTCAACTCGAGCGCGAAGCCATCGCCCAGGCGCAGCCCGCGCAAACCGTGGTAAGCTGAGTCCTCAGCATTGGAGTTGTGAACCATGGCCACGTACACGCCGCCGCCCTACTTCCCGCAGAGTTCGCTTTCGCCGCCTGATCAGAACCGCTATCGGAAATTCAAGCTGATTGTGGCCGGAGTAATTGTGTTTTTATTGTTGGTCCTGGGTGGCGCTATCGCCGGAATTGTTTATCTAATCAAGTGGCTGGCTTGATCAGCGATTAAGGATAGTTCGACGGCTCATCGGCAACCCGTCCGGTGAATTTAAGATCGGCTACGGTCCAACGTGTCTTTATGCCATGCTCTGATATTGTCCCGTCATGGTTGATTCTCAACCCCACTGCGCCGTGCAACATCCAGTTCTCCAAGGTAAATAGAAAAACCGAACCAGGGTCTTTCGGATATTCATAGGCGACGTATTCCTTGCTTGTGGGGGGGGGTAACCGGGAAATGCCGCGTTCCTTGGGATGCACGGCTAAATTGTAAGGCCGACCAAATGGAGACTCAAACCCTCACGACCGAGCGTCACCTCCGCGCTTGACATCGTCTGTGCTCGCCCGTATAGTTTCCCGTTTCGGACTACGGTCTGGAGTCCTCCAAGTGCAACGCTATAACTGGTTCTGTCGGTGCGGAGGCGTTGCCCGGTAGATGTGAAGACATCAACCGTTGATAACTATTGTGGCGTAAGCACTCGCGTGATTGCGCAAGTCGCCGGATGAACCCACTCAAACGGCGACGCCACAGAAAAGCTTCGGCTGAATTTTGGGCTAATTGGGAAGCCAAATCCGCGCCCGCCTGAGAGCGAAATCAGAACGTCCCTGTAAACGAATTTATTAGCAGGCCAGTTTGTCTGCGCTGACTGCCGGACGCGTTCCGGAAAGAGGCAGGCCACGGCCCTTTTTGCGCTTTAGGTCAGAACCGCCTGCGGTAGCGGGCGGGCAGTGCGAGAGAAACGATGCCGACGATTAATCAGTTAGTTCGCAAAGGCCGCCAGCAGGTCAAATACAAAACGGCCAGCCCGGCGCTGCAGAGTTCGCCGCAAAAGCGCGGCGTGTGCACCCGCGTCTATACCCAGACGCCCAAGAAGCCGAACTCGGCGCTGCGCAAGGTGGCGCGTGTTCGTCTGACCAATGGCATCGAGGTCACAACCTACATCCCGGGTGTCGGCCACAACTTGCAGGAGCACTCGATTGTTTTGATTCGCGGCGGTCGCGTTAAGGATTTGCCGGGCGTCCGTTATCACGTGATTCGCGGCACCCTGGATTCAGTCGGCGTCGGCGATCGCAAGAAGAGCCGCTCGAAATACGGCGCCAAGCGACCGAAGGGAGGCGCGAAGTAATTTATGCCAAGACGCAGAGTTGCAGAGCGACGTCCGGTGCTTCCCGATCCCGTTTACAACAGCCCGCTGGTGACGAAATTCATCAACGGCATCATGTGGGGCGGTAAGCGTTCGATCGCCGAAAAGACTTTTTATAACGCGCTGAAACAAGTGGGCGAAAAGGCCAACGAAGAGCCTTTGAAGGTTTTCAAACGCGCAATCGACAACGTTCGGCCGACCGTCGAAGTGAAGTCGCGTCGCGTCGGAGGATCAACTTATCAGGTGCCCATTGAAGTTCATCAGGAGCGCCGCGGCGCCCTGGCAATCCGCTGGATTGTGCTTTACGCGCGAGGGCGCGGCGAAAAAACGATGACTGATCGGTTGGCGGCTGAATTGCTCGACGCGGCGAACAATCGCGG
>CBFHBI010000360.1:0-4237 GCA_965653755.1 uncultured Blastocatellia bacterium | reverse complement strand
ATCTTTGTGCAAGAGACGATCGTGGATCTCGTCCGGGAAAATCAGATCTTCGAAATAAACGTTGTTCTTGCGTAGCAAGCGCACGAGGTTGACCGTGTGCGAGAATTCAACGTTGCGAACGTAGTCGCCGTGAATCAAAAGGACCGGCGATTTCCATTTATCGACGGAAGCGATCGGTGAAGACTCGCGTGCCACCCGGTTCTGTTCCTGGTTAGTTAATTGCAGCGGCAAACCTCCGACTCGCTGGCTCCAATCATGCACGCCGTGAAAATCAACGCCGGCCGAAAAGATGTCGGAGTTACGCGCCAGCCCCAGCGCCGTCAAGTAACCGCCGTAAGATCCGCCCCACAAGCCGATGCGTTTCTTATCGACATCGTCGCGCGACTGTAAGTACTTCGCCCCCGCAACGACATCCTGATACTCCGACGCGCCGCGCGCGCCGCGATGCTGGGCCAGACGAAACGCGCGGCCGTAACCGATGCCGCTGCGATAATTGACCGACAGGACCACGTAACCGCGGCTCGCGAGATATTGATTCATAGCGTAAGAGTTGTGGTAGTAATACATGTAATGCCAGCCCAAAAGCATCTGTCTCGGCGGCCCGCCATGGGTGAAGATTAGCGCCGGCATTTTGCCGGAAGCATTCCTTGGTTTGAATAGTTGCCCGTGAATCTCCAGGCCGTCAGCAGCTTTGAAAATGATCTGCTCAGGAACGACGAGCTGCGCGGCAGGAAAATCACTGGGCAAAGCCTGCGGCGCGACGGATTTCATTCCTGAGCCGTCGATATTGGCCATGAAAGGCATGAACGGATCGCGCGCGGTTGAATGAAGAAACGCGACCCGGCGGCCGTTGTCGAAGACGACCGGATACATCTCAATGCCTTCACCGCTGGTAACCTGCCGCGGGGTCCCGCCCGCGACGTTAATCGACCAGAGATGTCGTCGATCGATGTCGCTCTTGTTGGTGGAAAAAACGACGGTTGATTTGTCAGGTGTCAACGCAATGTTTTCGACTTCGAATTCGCCCGGCGTCAATGTCGTCAACGCACCGCCTTCCGCCGCGATCGAGTAGAGATGTATCCAGCCATCTTTTTCGGAGGGGAACAGCACGCGATCGCCGGCGACCCATTGGAAAAACTCGGCGCCGCCCTGCGGATACGAATCGTTGTCCTGATCTCCCGAGCGCCAAATCTGTTTCGCGTCTCCCGTGCGCGCATCGCCGACATAGATGGCCCAAGGCTGCAGGCGCTCGCGGTCCATTGAAGGGGTCTCTGAAATATTGAACTGACGAATGAACGCGATCCGTTTTCCATCCAACGACCAATGAGGCAGCACGTCACGATCGGTGCTGGGCGACAAGTAGCGAACGGTGCCCGCGCGCGGGTCGTAGATGGCGATAAAACCGTGGTCGCCGCGATTTGCCGCAAACGCCAACTGCGATCCGTCCGGCGACCACTCGTGCGCGCCAATGTTGCCGCGCACCTCGAAAAGCTTTCGCTCTTTTCCGCCCACGAGCGGCGCCGTCCACAATTTTCCTTCACGGCTGTAGATGATTTGATCGCCGGCGGGATTGAACATCGGCGCGTCACCTTCGCCAATTAACGTGACGCGGCCGGTGCGCGTGTCGGCCACGAAGACTTCTTTCTTGGTGCCGGCGGGATCGGATGTTGGGTTTGCATATTCACCGGCCGAATTTTTTCCCTGCTCGTTGCCGCGCGCAAAGGCAATCAAGCCGCCGTTGGGCGTAAAGACGAGTCCCGTTAACTCGCCGCCATCGTCTTTGTCGTAGTGCGTGAGCTGTCGTGCCGCAAACGCCGGCGCTTCGGCAATCCAAATATTTCGTTTGCCTTCGGCGTCGAAGGCCCAGGCGACACGATCGCCGCGCTTGGTCGCGACCAGTTCGCTAGGAAACGGCGAACTCGTCACCTGTTCGAGCGTGAAACTCTGCGCCGCGGTGTGTGTAGTAACCTGAGTAAAAATAAAAATCGCACATGAGATTGGCAGCAAATAGCGACGGACTTGCATGGCAGGAAATCTCCAGTTCACGGATTTTTTGAGATCGTTTGCAAACTCGGTCGTCGAGAGCGCAGGATTCTAACACCGTTGCGCCGATGTGCACACTCAGCTTTGGAGTGCGCCGGCAGAGCTTCGCGGCGACAGCGCTTCGGATTGGTGACTTTGGTGCTTCTTGAGAGATCCAAAGCGGCGTCGTGGCCGCCGCACTCCAAATTTGGGCCGCTCGCGTAGCGACATTCATATTAGTTGCCGACCAAATCTTTTTGCTACCATGCGCTCGATCGACAGCCACAGCAAATGGCGCACGCGCATCATCACTCAACCACGACCGCCGGCCGCCGCCTGGCGTTATCGATGGCGATCACGTTCGGCTTCGTGGCCGGGGAAGTTATCGCCGGCTACTTCTCGCATTCATTGAGCCTGTTGTCGGATGCGGGTCCCAACTTCGCCGACGCGCTGGCGTTGTTTTTCGCCTGGTACGGCGTGTGGAGCGCTCGCAAACCATCCACGCAACAACACACATTTGGTTATCACCGCGTGGGAATTCTGGCGGCGCTGGTAAATGCCGTGTCTCTTGTCGTCATAGCGCTTTTAATCTTCTGGGAAGCCGCGGGACGCTTAGGTAATCCGCAGACGGTGCACAGCGTGCCGATGATCGTGGTCGCCTTAATCGCGATCGTCATGAACTCGGCGATCAGCTTGTGGTTGAGGGGCGATGCCACGCACGATCTCAACGTTCGCAGTGCCTACATGCACATGTTAGGTGACGCGATTTCGGCTACGGGTGTGGTGCTGGCAGGCGTAGTGATCGCGCTTACGGGCATGACCACGGCCGATTCGATCATTTCGATTCTCATCGGCGTGCTGATTCTGTGGAGTTGCTGGGGCATTGTGAAAGAATCCGTGAACGTCCTGCTCGAGTCGATTCCCAAAGGCATGAACATGGACCACGTCGAGCAAACCATCGCCAACGTCGCGGGCGTGCTCGCGGTTCACGATCTGCACGTTTGGACCATAGGCTCGGGAATCATCGCGTGCAGTTGTCACATCACCGTCGGCGAACAGAGCATTCGCAGCGGTCAGGATGTCTTGCGCAGTGTCAACCGCGAGTTGGAGCATCATTTCGGCATCTCGCATTCAACTATTCAAGTCGAAGTCGAAGGCTGCGATCCCGACGACATGTACTGCATCGCGCGCGCGACTGGACACCCAATCGCCGTGAAATATCATCACTAATCCGGCTTAGATATATGGCAAACATCGAACTCGGTTACGGCCGCAGCTCAATTGCATTGGAATATGACGACGAGCAATTCGACGTCCTGGCGCCGAACGAATCTGGCGCGCACCCATTGTCAGACGCGGAAATCGAAGCCGCGCTCGATAATCCCATCGATTCAGTGCCGCTGGAGGATTTGATCGTGCCCGGCGATTCAGTTCTCATCGTTTGCTCGGATGCTACTCGCGCGACCGGCAGCGCGCAGATAATTAACCTGCTGGTGCGCCACCTGATTCAAAGCGGAACGCGCGCCGGCGACATCGCCCTTATCTTTGCCACCGGAATCCATCGCGCCGTCCGTCCGGAAGAAAAGATCGAGCTGCTCACGTCATTCATCGCGCAACGCATTCGCACGCTCGATCACGACGCAAACGATCCTGCCCAGCTCGTCCAAGTCGGGATGATGGAGCCTGGCACGCCTATCGAAGTAAATCGCGCGCTCAAACAATTTTCGAAAGTGATCATCACCGGCGGCGTCGGCTTTCATTACTTCGCTGGATTCACCGGCGGCAGGAAATCACTCTGCCCCGGGCTGGCATCCGCGCGGACCATTGCCGCCACGCACATGCTCGCGCTCGATTTCGAAGGTGGCGGCCGGCGTCATGGTGTAGGCTCGGGTTTGTTGGATGGCAATGCCGTCAATGAAGCCTGCGAACGGGTCGCTGAAATCATCAATCCCGCGTTCTCGATCAACGCTATCGTCGATGAGCACGGCCGCGTAGAAAAAATCTTCGCCGGTCATTGGTGTACGGCGCACCGGCGCGCGTGCGCAGCTTACGTCGGCGCGCACTCGGCTCGCATTCCCGAGAAGCGCGACGTGGTAATTGTGAGCTGCGGTGGCGCGCCTTACGACATCAACATGATCCAGGCGCACAAAGCTTTGGACATGGCCGCGCACGCTTGCGCCGACGGCGGCACGATGGTGTTTCTTGCTGAATGCGG
>CBFHBI010000359.1:0-4257 GCA_965653755.1 uncultured Blastocatellia bacterium | reverse complement strand
CAGAACGCGATTCACAATTATCGTTTCCGCGAGTTAAAGACCCGACAGGAGGTTCGTATGCTGAAGAAGCTTGGCTTGCTCGCGATGTTTGTTTTCGCCTGCGCCCTATTCGTTAACATTCAGGCTCAGACTACAACGGTCGGTACAATCAGCGGCACCGTTCGAGATGAAAAGGGATCGGTTGTTCCCAAGGCTGCGGTGACGGTCGCTTCTGAAGGTACTGGCACATCGCGCACGGTAACCTCCGACGACAACGGATTCTATCTGGTGCCAAGCTTGCCGGCGGGCCAGTACACCGTTTCCACGGCACCGCAGGGTTTTAAGAAGACCGTTGCCCCTAACGTGGATCTGCACGTCGGTGAAAACAAAACGATCAATCTGGATGTACAGGTGGGGCAGGTTAGTGAAACCGTAACCATCACATCAGAAGCCGCGCCAGTCGACACGCGCAGCGGAGAAATAAGCAGTCTCATTACGGAAAAACAGGTGACTGAACTGCCGCTCAACGGTCGCAACTATGCGCAATTGGCGCTGATGGTTCCGGGCGTTTCACCTGTGACGCAAGCAGGGGCTGGCGGCGCTTTCGGCACGGCCGGGACCGGGCTTGATTCACACGTCGACATGTCTGTTAATGGCAACCAATCAAACGCGAACATGTGGACGGTTGACGGTGTTAACAATATGGACGTTGGCTCAAACGCGACGCTGCTGATTTTTCCGTCTGTTGACTCGATTGCAGAGTTTCGGGTTGAGCGCAACAGTTTCAGCGCTGAATATGGCCAGGCACAGGGCGCAGTAATCAATTTGATTACCAAGGGTGGCAGTAACCAGTTTCACGGGGCTGGCTTCGAATTTCTGCGTAGCGATAGGTTGAATGCTACAGATTTCTTCCTGAATACTGCGGGCCAGCCAAAAGCAAAATTGAAATACAACAACTATGGCTTCAATTTTAGCGGGCCGATAGTTAAGAACCGGGCGTTCTTCTTTTGGAATGAGGAGTGGCGTCGCGAGCGGCGCGGCGTCGTGCTGTCGGCTAAAGTTCCGACTGCGGCGGAAAAACAGGGCGACTTCAGTGGCGCCTTAACCGATCCTCTGCCACACGATCCGTTCACCGGTTTACCTTTCCCCGGCAATAAAATTCCGTCGAACAAACTAAGCCCGGCCGGACTCGCGATACTAAAAGTGTTTCCAGACCCAAATACGAAGGGTTCGACCAATTGGATCAGTTCCTTCCTGGAACCGATCGATACTCGCCAGGACAGTATCCGGGGTGACATCAATGTGAACAAGAAGATCAATCTTCTGGTCAAATATACGAACGAAACCTGGACGCACTTGAACGCGTCGGGAAACTTCTGGGGTGATTCACCGTTTCCCACCCTGAGCTCGGACTGGGATCAACCCAGCCATAGTTTCGCCCTGAAGATGGCGACCACGCTTAGTTTGACTGCGGTAAATGAGTTTCAGTTCTCGCGAGCCGGCAACGACATCAAGATCACTACCAGTCCATCGGGGAAGGCTCTCAATGACGAGATCGCCTCAAAGTTTCCGACGGTGTTCCCGAAAGCGCCAGGGGTGGGTTTGCCGACCTTCTGGGGTGCAGATGGCTATCCGGCGCTCTGGCACCAAGCCCCATGGGCGAATCATGAGGACCTGCTTATTTGGAAGGACGACTTTTCCAAGGTCTCAGGCAAACATGACTTAAAGTTCGGCGGCTTGATCAGCCACAACATCAAGAATGAATTGGCGCAGGGCGCCAACGGCATCGCGCAATATTGCGGCACGAATACTCGTACCGGTAATGCCATCGCCGATTTGCTCTACCTAAACCTCCCGCTGGGCTGCTACACCGAGATTGACCATGACGAGCAATCGCAAGGTCGCTGGCATGACTTTGAATACTATGGCAACGACACTTTTAAAGTCAGTCCCAAGGTGACGCTCACCATGGGCCTACGCTGGTCCAGATACTCTCCGGCGTACTCCAACAACGATCGGATCAGTAATTACATACCTCGGCTTTACGACGGCACTCATCCGCTGAGCGGCCTGATACAGCCCAATCACAACGGTTTCGGTCGTTCGTTGTGGCATCCCTATAACGGTGGTTTCCAGCCTCGCGTCGGCGTGGCCTGGGATGTCAAGGGCGATGGCAAGACAGCCATCCGCGCGGGATTTGGTCGCTTCATGAGTCGTTCGAACGTCATCGAAGACGTCCTGCGGCTGTCGGCCAACCCGCCCTGGACCACGACTGTGAATTCGAATTGGGGTGGCGGCACCGCCAATCTCGCCGACGACCCGACCTTCCGTAGTCTTGATACCATCAATCCGGGTCTAAGGTTAGCGGTGGCCGGGGTAAGCAATACCACCGGATTCAACGCCGTTGACGAAAACTTCCGGCCCCCGGAAAGCTGGCAATGGAACGTCACAGTCTCGCGTGAAATCTTGAAGAACACCGTAGCCGAGTTCTCGTACATTGGAAATCACGGTGAGCACATCTGGCGTCGCGGGGTGAACTTCAACGAGGTCGCGCCGGCCAAGCGAGCCGCGGTCGTTCAGGCGTTTACCACCAATGATCCAAACCTCCAGAACATCGTTAATGCTAATCGCTTATTCCCGAATCTCGGGCCGATTACAATGAGCCAGTCAAACGGCACTTCGGACTACAAAGCATTGCAGGTATGGATCAACCGCCGCTTTACGAATCGTTTCTCCTATCAGGTCGCTTACACCTGGTCACATGCGACGTCCAACGTTCCGTTGACCTCGTTCACCAGTGCGACGACCGATCCCTTTAACTTCGAAATTGACAAGGGTGATTCAGACCTTGACCGCAGACATATGTTTGTGGCCAACGCCGTCTACGAACTTCCCAGCTTCAAGCGATGGGGATCGGCAGCGAGTCATATCCTGGGCGATTGGCAGTTCAATGGAATTCTGACACTCTTGAGCGGCATTCCTCTGGACGTTAACACGAACGCGCCAGGAAATTATTTTGGTCTCGCTGCCACTGCGCCTGCCGGTTTTCGACCCGATTTGGTACCCGGCGTGCCGATTTATTTGCACGGCCCAGACAAAACGGTCTATCTCAATCCGGCCGCCTTCAAGATGCCGGCCCCCGGACAATTCGGAAATCTGAAGAGAGGTTTCGTGAGGCAACCGGGACTGAGCAACGTCGACTTTTCCATTGCCAAGAACTGGAAGATAAAGGAACGTTACGGCATTCAGTTTCGGACGGAGTTTTTCAATCTCTTCAACCATCCGAATTTCAACGGCTTCGATCCGGGCTTGGGTGCTGCCTTCAATAATGGGAAATTCACAGGCTTCAACAATACCAACTTTGGTAAATTGAACAGCGACCGAGGGCCGCGGAATATTCAGTTCGGGTTCAAGTTTAACTTCTGATATAGTACGTCGCGGCTGAAATATCGACGGAGGGTTCGCGGCTCTGCCTCAGCCCTCCGTCTCATTTTATTGAGTCAGAGAAGTTTCGCTTGCAGTACTTACCCGCGATCCTGGGTCCTCTCGTTTTGCTGGCTTTCTCTTTTAAGCCGCACCAGGAGTTACCGCTTCAGAATCCGACCATCTCACCGCAGAAAACCGTCGCAGTTGTCGCGCCGGCAGAAAAAGAGTTGACGGCCACCCTGGCCGAAGCCTATACGAAACTCGGAAAAATCTACCTGAAAGAAAAGAAATATCAGCAGGCGATTGACACTCTCGAATCGGCTGTCGGTTACCAGCCTGACTCGCCGGAACTGCTTATCGATCTGGCAATCGCATATTTCGACGCCGAGCAATTTCAGAAGGCGCTCAAGCCACTGGACCAGGCGCTGAACATTAGTTCCCGCAACGCGAGCGCGCGGCAGATGTTGGGCAAGACTTATTTCATGCTGGGCGACTTTGATAAATCAGCCGCCCAGTTGGAAGCGGCGCTGAGACTGACGCCAAACGATGACGAAGTTTCTTACACGTTGGGACTGGCATATCTGAAACAACATAAGTTTGATCCAGCCCAGCAGATTTACCGGCAGATGATCGGCAGACTCGGTGAGCGACCCCAGCTCCATATCGTGTTTGGCCGCGCTTATCGCGAGACGGGTTATTTGGCCGAAGCGGTCGAGGAATTTAAACAGGCGGTGGCGCTGGATCCCCACTTTCCCAGGGCCCACTATTACCTCGGCCTCAGCTATTTGCTTAAAGACGGAGCCAGCAGGTTGCCTGACGCCGAGCAGGAATTCAAAGCGGAGCTCGATTCTC
>CBFHBI010000358.1:0-4259 GCA_965653755.1 uncultured Blastocatellia bacterium | reverse complement strand
ATTCACCGCAATCGCTAGACTTCAATTAGTCAATAGGACGACCAGGAGTGATCGTTGTCGGAATACGGTTATCGCGTAATCTACGAACAATTAACTGAAGGCGGATATCAAGTGATCGTGCCCGCTCTTCCGGGAATCGTGACATACGGACGAACGATCGAAGAAGCTCGTGAGATGGCGCAGGACGCAATCGAATGTCACATCCAGGGTTGGTTAAGGACAACGAAGAGAAACTGAACCGTCAATCTTAAACGTTTGGCGTTCCTGCATCTAAAGCTATGACTCTCAGTAGCTTTTTAATTCGCATTATCTTACTGGTTATGCCTGGAATCGTCGGTAGCATCTTCTACCGCAGTATACGGGGCAAAGGCAGTAAGAAAGACTGGGAGGACTATCTTGAAATACTCGCGTTCTCTCTAACGTCGTACGGAGCTTATGGCCTGCTGCTTTACGTTCTGCACTACTTTCATTCCGTCGAAGATCCGTTTGGCGCATTCAAGGCGCTTACGACTGAAACACTTCCACTTAATTACGCGATAGGCCGAGCCATCGTTTTCTCTTCACTGCTCAGTATCCCTATCGCTTTTGCAATTTCATATGTCCACGAATACAAACTCATAAACAGGTTCGCGAGGTTCATTGGCGCCAGCAAGAGATTCGGAGATGAAGATGTTTGGGATTACATGAATCGTAGTCCGGACGTAAATGGGTTTACGTCAAGGACTTAAAGAATGACTTGTACTATTACGGCTGGATACAAGCGTGGTCCGATCCGCAGAAAGAAAGAGAGTTGCTGATGCGTGAAGTTGATGTTTATAAACGTTCTACTGCAGAATATCTCTATTCGGCAGATGTAGTATACTTGTCGAGGAAACACGACGAGCTTACGATCGAAGCAGATTTGATCCGCAGTGAAGTGGCAGATTCAGCAAAAAAGGAAAGTGAGAACCAATGAGTCGTATCAGCCGAGTCTTCGTTCCGCAAACGCGTCCAATCAGGGAAAGTATTAGCCGTGGAAATGTGAACCCAAGACCAAGCGGCGCAAAGCCGCTTGCAACGGCAAAACCTGAAGGGCGACCTGCCAGCGGCTCAACTTCGGGGAACGGGAACCAGCCGTCCTCGCCGGCGCAGTCTTCTGGTGGAACTGAGTCTTAACGCGGCGCGGCGATCTCCTTAACGGTTAGTCTTCTTCTTCGCCGCGAATGCGTCCTTCTTCCTTCGCCTGCTGAACAATTTTCTGCGCAAGCTGTCCCGGGACCGGATCGTAGTGCGAGAACTGCATGTGGAAACTTCCGCGCGCGGCGGTGATCGAGTTCAGCGTCGATTGATAATTCAGCATCTCGGCCATCGGTACCTGCGCTTTGACCACCTGGTTCTTGCCGCGCGAATCCATGCCTTGCACCCGGCCGCGACGCGAATTGAGATCGCCCATGATGTCGCCACTGCATTCCTGCGGTGCATCGATCTCGACGTCCATGATGGGTTCGAGCAGGGTCGGCTTCACCTTTTCCATCGCGTTGCGGAACGCTTTGCGACCGGCCGCGCGGAAGCTGTGTTCGTCGGAATCGACCGTGTGATATGAACCGTCGATCAACTGCACTTTGAAATCGACCAAAGGATAGCCTGCGATCGCGCCAGTCGAGGCAGCTTCGACGATTCCTTTTTCGATCGCCGGGCGGAATTGCTGCGGGACCGAGCCGCCGAAAATCTTGTCTTCGAAAATGAATCCTTCGCCGCGCGGCAGCGGTTCGAAGATGACTTTACAATCACCGAACTGGCCGCGGCCGCCAGTCTGTTTCTTGTGACGGCCCTGCACTTCAGCGCGCTGCGTGATTGTTTCCTTGTAGGGAACCTTGGGCGGATGCAGCATCACTTCGACGCCGTAACGCTTCCTCAATTTGTCCACGATAGTTTCGACGTGAACCTGGCCTGAGCCGGCCAGCAGAAACTCTTTCGTCTGTGGATCTCGCGTGAAAGACAGCGCGGGGTCTTCCTCGAGAATTTTATGAATCGCGACGCTAATCTTCTCTTCGTCCTGTCGCGACTTTGGTTCAATTGCGAAAGCGATTGCGGCCTCGGGATATTGGACCGGATCGTAAATTATCTGATGGGCTTTATCGCACATCGTGTCGCCGGTCTGCGTCTCTTTCAATTTCACACACGCGATGATGTCGCCGGCGTTTGCTTCTGGAACCTTGTCGAGCTGTTTGCCTTGAATCGTATGCAGCGCGCCCAGTCGTTCAGCGGTGCTGCGGGTCGAGTTGTAAACCGTCGCATCAGTGCCAACCTTCCCGCTGATGATTTTGAAAACATTGATGCGGCCGGCGAACGGATCGGCAATTGTGCGGAAGCAGTAAGCTGAAAACGATTCGCTGCTGGAATATTTCCGCGTCTCCTCGTCGCCTTTATCATTCTTGCCTCGTTCGACTTCGTGATGCGCTGGGTCAGGCGCGAACTCGACGATGTGATCGAGCAGAATCTGCAAACCAACGAGATTCATCGTTGATACGGCGTAGACCGGACAGAGCTTGCTCTGCGCAATCGCGTTCGTAATGTTCGGCAGCACGTCCGAATCATCCAGCGTGCCCTGCTCGAAATATTTCTCCATCAAAGCGTCATCAGACTCGGCGACCAGTTCAATGATTCGCTCGCGCGTCTTATCGACAACGTCGCGGCCTTCCGCCGGGATATCGATCTCTTTCGCTTTACCTCGTTCAGGATCAAATTCGTAAGCCTTCATGTGCACGAGATCGACAACGCCTTTGAAGTTGTGCTCTTTGCCAATCGGCAGCGTGAAGGGAACGATCGCTCGTTTGAAAACGTTGTGCGCGCTGTCGAGCGCGATCCCGATATCTGAATGCTCTTTGTCTAATTTCGTCACCACCATCATGCGCGGCAGCATGAACTCATTCGCATAATTCCAAACCTTTTCAGTCTGCACCTCGACGCCTTTGACGCCATCGACGACGACGATGCCGCAATCGGCGACTCTCGCAGCGGGCCGTGCGTGCGACACGAACGCAGCGTAACCGGGCGTATCTATCAAATTAACTTTCGTGTCTTTATGTTCGAGGTGGGCGAGCGCAGTGTTGAGCGTGATCTTGCGGGCGATGGAGTCTTCTTCATAGTCGGTGACGGTCGTGCCTTCATCGACCTTGCCCCAGCGGGGTGTGGCGCCTGCGACGTAGAGAAGCGAACTAATCAGTTGCGTCGTCCCTGCGTCGCCGTGTCCAATGACCGCAAGGTTGCGAATGTGTTCGGTATCGTAGACTTTCATAAAAGCGAATGAGTCCTTTCAGAGATCGAGTTCCCGCGAGACATCCCTCGGTTTCACTGCGAATGAAAAAGCAGGATTGATTCGGCGGATTGAGCGCTAATTTATCTGAGCGCGAAGGGGATTAGCAAGTTGGGCAATTAAGGCTAATTCTTAGCTGCATCGGCTCCGTCACGTAGTAGCTGGTCCAACTCCCGCCGCGTTAGGAATCTTCCATTCAGCACGACGGCGTTTATTTTTTGTGTATTGCGAATGTCGCTGAGCGGATTCCCATCGAGCAGCACTAGATTCGCCAACTTTCCTTTTTCAATCGTACCTTGCGAATCTGATATTCCGAGGAAAATCGCCGGATTCCGGGTTGCAGTCTGCAACGCTGCCATCGGCGTGAAACCTGCCGTCACCAATAATTCGAGTTCGTGATGCAGGCTGAAGCCGGGAAAAATAAACGCGCCACTTAAATCTGTCCCGGCCATGAACTGCACGCCTGCGCGGTGCATGTCTTTCACAAGATCGAGTTCCTTTTGCCAAAGTCGACGCCGATAAGTGATGTATTCCGGTGTGCGGTACCGGGCGAAGAAATTTCTGGTCGGACTCCACCATTCCTGTTCGGCCGCGGGAATGTACTTCAGGCGATCGTCGCCTTTAGCGAATAAGTCGTCGATGAAAGTCTGCGTGTACTTAACTTCCAACGTAGGAACTTGCCAGGTTTCGTTCTGGATGAAATGCGCGAAAATTTCCCCGGCACGTTTCGGGTCGTAGGTATCGAGCATGCGAGTGCCTCGCGCCGCCAGGCGGCGAGGAAATTCAGATGGATCTTTCACCGGCGGCAGAGACTTGTCGGCGCTGAACAACTCAGCGCCGAGCGATGAGCTGCCTTCGAGAATGCTGCCGAGATGTTCAATGCTCCTTTGTCTGGCATCGGAAGCTTCCAGGGTGGTAATCGACAGTGGCACGTGACCAACGACCGGCAGCGATTGCTTCTTCG
>CBFHBI010000357.1:0-4263 GCA_965653755.1 uncultured Blastocatellia bacterium | reverse complement strand
AAATGAAGATGCGTGTTGACGACGATCGTTATTTCTGACGACTTGACGCCTGCAATCGCTTGCAATGAATCGTCGAAAGAGCGAGTCCGATTGATCCCGTACATCGCCCGATACTTCTCGCTCCATTTTTCACCGATGCCGGTATCGATCAGGATCCGTTCCTTCCCAGCCTCGATGAACAGACAATTCATATTCATGCGAATGCGATTTTGATCGTCAGGCGGGCAAACCCTTGACCAGAGGTTGCGCGGAACCACTCCGAACATCGCACCGCCGTCGAGCCGGAATTCACAGTCCGGAATAATTTCAACTCGATAATCGCCGAAAAGCATAGAGTGAAATTAGGTAAAGGGTGTCGGGTTTCGGTCAATCGTGAAATGGCCGACACCTGTTACCTGACACCCGCCACCCGTTCTCTATTTCTTTTTCGCCGGAGTCGCCTTCGGTTTCGCCGGTGATTCAGACGGCGGCGGTCCTTCGTCAGGCGTCATGCCCGGCGGCAGTCCGCCCTGCTGCATCTCTTGCGGAGAGGGTTGCGGCACCGAAAAATTTTCCGCCACCGTGACGTGATTACTCTGACGCTTGACGATGTCGTCAATCAGGTTCTTCTCCTTTTCCTGCTCGACTGCATCGCGCGCCGTGTCCTTCGCAGACTTCGGCGGAGCGAAAGGATTCGCCGAGCTGCTCGCCGGTGCAATCAGAATATGCCGCGCGTGCACCTGCTCATCGGGCTTGCCGTCTTTCGTCTCGGTTTTCTTTTCTTCGACCTTGATGATGTGAAAACCGAATTGGGTCTGCACCAGATCGCTAATCTGTCCGGGTTGCAATGCAAACGCGGCCTGATCAAATTCCGGCACCATCTGACCGCGACTGAACCAACCGAGATCACCACCTTTATCTTTGCTGCCGGGATCAGTCGAGAACTCTTTCGCGAGGGCTGCGAAATCCTCGCCGGCGCGCGCTCTCCGCAAAACTTCTTCGGCCTTCGCACGCGTCTGCTTGTCATCGAGTTCCGGATGCTTGGAGATGTACCCTTCCACCTCGGCGTCCGTCGCCTTGGTTGCCGGAATCAAAGTGTCTTTCGCATATTTCGAAGCCAGCACGCGCGCCTGCTCGAGCATAATTTGCAATTCAACGCCGCGCTTCTTATCGACGCCGGCTTGAATTCCCTTGCGCTCGCTAATCAGCACCTGGCCCAACTGATGACGAATCTCCTTCATCTGTTCGTCAGGAATCGCCTGGCCCGCCATCATTGGATTTTGCGCTTGGGCATCTTTTACAAATTGCTGAAAGCGCTCTTCCTGGCCGGGCTCCTTGAAAAAGGCATCGATGTCCGCATCGCTAGGTTGGGGCGGTGGCGTAGCGGTCCCACTTTGCTGCGCATAGCTTTGCGCGATGACAATCGAGCGCACGAGATCCATCTGACGCTTAACATCGGGTTGATAAGCGAGCCCTTTGGACCGCGCTTCTTCGGCGACCGACAGTAACTCGCGAACGTTCTTCGCAAAATCTCGCCGCGCCGCATCGTCGGTCGCCAGCCGCGCGCGCGCTTGTGGCGACTGGTCGGCCGCAATCTGTGTCATATCGTCCGGAGTCAAATTGATCGGGGGTTGATGGCTGGCCTTAACCTGCCAAGCGATTAGACCGAGTGAAGCTGCGACGCCTATCGCCGCGACAATCCATGCTTTGGTTGTAGAATTCAAAATAAATTTCCTTTCAAAATTGGTTCAATCATCTTGCTGGTCCGGCCGCTCAACCAACTCGATCAAGACGCCGCCCGTCGATGATGGATGAATAAAGGCGACCAGGCAACCGCCCGCGCCCGGCCGCGGTTCTTCATCGATCAGCCGCGCTCCTTTGGCTTTCAAATCCGCGAGCGCCGCGCGAATGTTCGCTACCCGCAGAGCGATGTGATGAATACCCGGTCCGCGCTTCTCCAGGAACTTTGAGATCGGCGAGTCCGGTGAAGTTGCTTCGAGCAGCTCGATCCGCGATTCGCCAATCGGCAGCATCGCGACCCGGACTTTTTGCGTCGGAACTTCTTCAATCTCAGCGACGCTCAATCCGAAGGTGTCACGATACATCGACGCAGCTTCATCGATTCCGTTGGTCGCAATGCCCAGATGATCAATCTTCATTATTGTAGGGGCTGGGCTTGTCCCTGCCCGGGCGCTTTGTCATCCAGGTTCGGGCGGGGACGAGCCCCGCCCCTACAGTCACGTCGCGATTAGCACTTCAACTGCGGAGTAGGGATAGTTCTTTTTGGTCGCACCCTCACCCGCCAGCCGCTCAAGCTTTTCCATCGCACCGTCGCGGCTCAGCGCGCCCGCAACGGTTCGCTCGCCGAGGAGTTCGATAATCCGCCAGCGCGCGATGCTCTTGCGGCGATCGGCTGAGGCTGCGGCCGTCTGCTGAAACTGTCTCGTCGCGTCGATCGCGCGCGCCAAATCGTCAAGACCCTGATTTTCAATCGCCACCGTTTTGACAATCGGTGGCTGCCAGGCATCCGCGCGAACTCCCAGACTGAGCAGCGCCTGTAATTCCTTTTCCGTCCGCATTACGCCTTCGCGATCGGCCTTGTTGATGACCAGCACGTCCGCGATTTCCATGATGCCGGCCTTCATGGTTTGCACATCGTCGCCCATCCCTGGCACTAACACGACGACGCAAACGTCCGCGGTTTTCGCGATCTCGATCTCGTCCTGGCCGACGCCTACGGTTTCGACGATGATCTTTTGATAACCCGCTGCATCCAGAATCGCAACCGCTTCAACTGTCGCGCGCGCCAAGCCGCCGAGGTTCCCCCGCGTCGCCATCGATCGAATGAAGACGCCTTTGTCCAGTGACAGCGTCTGCATGCGTATGCGATCGCCGAGAATTGCGCCGCCGGAAAAAGGGCTCGAAGGATCGACGGCGATGATGCCGACCCGTTCATCGCGCTTGCGGTAAAAAGCCGCAAGTTTATCAACCAGCGAAGACTTCCCCGCTCCGGGAGCGCCGGTGACGCCGATTATCAACGCGCGTCCCGTGCGCGGGAAGATTTGTTTCATCAAGTCTGCCGCCGCGGCCGGGTCGTCTTCGACCTTCGAAATGGCGCGGGCGACGGCCACGGAATCGCCGGCAATCACTCGTGCGAAAAGCGAGTCGCTCATGCAGCTTTCAAAATCTCGCGCGCGATGATGATTCGCTGAATCTCGGACGTGCCCTCGCCAATGGTGCAGAGTTTCGAATCGCGCCAATATTTTTCAGGCGGATAATCCTTCGTGTAACCATAACCGCCGTGGATTTGAATCGCCTCTTCGCACACGCGTACGCTCATCTCACCCGCAAACAACTTGGCCATCGATGATTCCTTGGTCGTCTTCTTGCCCGCGTCTTTCATCGCCGCGGCGCGATACATCAACAGCCGCGCCGCCTCGATCTGCAACGCCATGTCAGCGAGTTTGAATTGAATCGCCTGATATTCGCGAATCGGTTTGCCGAACTGTTGCCGCTCCGCCGAGTAACGCACCGCCGACTCATATGCTCCCTGCGCGATGCCAACCGCCAGCGCCGCGATCGAAATTCTGCCGCCATCCAGAATCTGCATGGCGTTGATGAACCCCATGCCTTCTTCACCGAGGCGGTTCTCGTCGGGCACGACACAATCCTCAAACACCACACTCGCCGGTTCAGACGCGCGTAATCCCAGCTTGTTCTCCTTCTTCGAAGGTGCAAAGCCCTTCATCCCCTTTTCGAAAATGAAAGCTGTGATTCCTTTGCTGCGCTTCGCGCGGTCATTCGAAGCAAAGGCGACGCAGGTATCCGCATGAATCGCGTGCGTAATGAAATTCTTCGACCCGTTGACGACCCAGTTGCCGTTACTTTTCACGGCAGTCGTGCGGGTGCCGGATGCATCAGAGCCGGCGCCCGGTTCAGTCAATCCCCACGCGCCCAGGCGCGCTCCGCTCGCCAGCGGCTCCAGATACTTCTTCTTCTGCGCTTCGTTTCCGTACTGATAGATGTGATTCGAGCAAAGCGAATTGTGCGCTGCGACCGAAATGCCCACCGAGCCATCGACGCGCGAGAGCTCTTCGATCGCCGTGGCGTATTCGACGTAACCTAAACCTGCGCCGCCATATTCTTCAGGAAACAAGATGCCGGTGAGTCCCAGTTCGCCGAGCTTGGGCCAGAGTTCGATCGGAAAGTGCTGCGACTCGTCCCACTCCATCACGTGCGGCGCGATCTCGCTGTCGGCGAATTCGCGCACGCTCTTCTTCATTT
>CBFHBI010000356.1:0-4274 GCA_965653755.1 uncultured Blastocatellia bacterium | reverse complement strand
GCGGCTCTATCCAGTAACTCAATCTCCTGATCTAAATCCTTGTACGTACCCAGATGCGTGTAGAAAAGAAAAACGAAGGCGGCGATACAGAGCCCGGCAAAATGCAAGACAAAGGGCGCGCGTCCCCCTTGGCGAAAAATCACGAACAATCCGATGAGCAGCCACACCAGACCGATCAGGTTCAAGTAAAGATCGCGCGCGACGAAGGTATTAACTGCACCCAGGTGATCGAGATCGGCATAATAAAAACGCGTCTCGGCGGGAAACGAGGGCCGTTCGATCAGATAATGAATTTCACCGCCGACATGAGCGCCGTCCAGATACATCTGAACCTGCTTGGCCTGATCAACCCGTTCACACTTGTTTCCCAGCGCTCGATCCTCGCACTTCTGCTCGGTCATGCTGATCGCCCACAGAATGTCACCAGGATTCATTCGAGCGCGCGCGGCGGCCGAACCAGGTTCGACTGATTTTGCGACCACGCCTTGCGAGGTATCGACCCAGGTTACGCCGTCCGCAGGTGGGCCTTGCGTGTGCACGCGTTGCCAGAAATTGATCGCCCCGGCCACAACCAAAAGCGCTGCCATCAACAGCAGCAGCCATGTCCTGGTTGTTAAGACCGAGCCCTTCATCAATTTAGATCATCCAATCGGGCGATTGCCCCAACTTGGAATGCACACAAAATCAACTAAACCTAGGCAACACATGTTCCATCTCGTTCCCGGTAACGACACGGCGTTATTGGCCCAATGCACCGGCTTTGTCGCTGTTTCTGAGTGCGACTGATCGCGTCGGATGCTGAGCCTGTCCATGTTTTCGTACTCGTACGAGATTTTGGAAAAGCGCTGAAGACAGCGACACGGAGGCTTAGAGATCGTGCCGCCTTGCGGCTTTAGAACCGAACCAGAATTCCGCCACGAACCGAGCGACCCGCGGTGCCCAGTTCCATGAGCGTGTCGCCGTTCATCGTTCGCGTTTGAAAATCAAAAAGATTCCGCGCATCGATGATCGCCTGGGCGCGTACCGGCAACCCAAAAGTCGGCAGGTCCTGCGTCACCTGCACGCTCAAAGAGGGATCGTAAACTGCCAGCCGTCCCGCAAACGGGTCGATCGCGAAGACGGTCGCCTGCGGCGAAAAACGGAATACGGTTTGGACGTGCGTACCCTTGGACCAGTCGCCCGCTAACAGCACGGCCGCGGTTTGGAAGAAGCCGTTGCTAAAAAGATCCGCCGGGTCGTTAATCCCTGCGGCCGAAAGTTTTTGTCCGCGGCCAAATGAGTAACCCGCTGATGTGCTCCACACGTGATTGAGTCTGCGCGAATAAACGACGCGCATGCCTCGAGCGGCACCGTTTTGATTGGCGACATTCAGAATCGGCAGCGAAGCATCGCCCGAAAACGCCGAGAGCGGCATGGTCATCAAACCGACGCCACGCCCGCTGGTCATATCGAGAAACACTGCAGCATCGACATTCGAATGATTGTCGAGCACTCGTTGCACGCCAAACTCAAGGCGGCGACTCTGGCCCATCACGGCACGCCCGCCGACAAAAGCGATTTGCTGCGATTGCGGTTGTCTGAAGAACACGTCTGTGTCTTCGAACGAGGCCGTGCTTGGAATCGCAGTTTCGTCGCCACCCGGCGCGTATGACGCCCGCACACGTGTACGCGCGTTGGCGTCGAACTGAATTCCGAATCGCGGACTGAGCGCTGAGTCGCTTCCCGCACTCGTAAAGCGCGAATAGTCGAGCCCCATCACGACGACGACGCCGTCTCGTACCAGCCATTCATCGACAGCGCGAACTGACATTTGGCCCAGCGACGTGCGTCGGGCATTGTTGCTAGCGGCAAGCATACGCGCACCGCCGCCATTCAAATTCAACTTATGACGATCGCTCAGACGAACGCGGGCAGTCGTCTCAAATCGTTGCGGCGCCGCTGCGCCAATACCGGTTTGACCGGCAAAGACAAAATCGATCGTTTCCGAAGCCGGCAACGCAAGAGCAAAGTTCACGCCTTCGTAATTTGATTCGAACGGATTCGATGAACTCGCGAAATATTGTTCGGCAACTCCCTGCAGTCGGACATGGCCCCGTTCGTCCATCGCCGGCTGAGTCTGTTGCTCGACGTTTCCATCGGATGCCGATTCAACTGCGGCCACGGTCGCATCCTTACCGGAATTCTCCTGAAAGATCGATTTCCGATTCTGGTCCGCACGCAGCGTCCACTTGATGTTGTCTTTGTCGCTGCGCTGATTTACCAGCGTGCGCGGCGAATTGACGGGTTCGAGATTGAAGCGATACGCAATTTCTGCTGATGGGTTGACCTGAACTGATTCAAACAGCACTTCACTGAAGCCTGCGGCGATAGCTTTCAATGAATATTTGCCGGCGGGAATTTTGGCGCTGAAGCTGCCGTCGGCGGCGGTGTAGGTTTGCTTGATGACTTGCTTCGCGCCTTCGCGAATCAATTGGACCAAAGCGCCCGCGAGTGGCGCGCCTTTGTTGTCGCGCACCGAGCCGGTGATCGTCGCCAGCCCGCGTGTGCCTTTGCCGTTGGGCGGCGCCGCATTGGCCGCCGACACAGCGGCAATGACAATCGCAAGTGCGCAGAATCTAGAAAGTAATTTCATCGCGGCCGGACCTCCTGTCGAACCTCGCCGATGGTTCGCGCGGTTGGAGTAAAGCAAAATCGCCTCTTCGTTATGCCTTCGATTCTAAATTTGCTGCTTCCAGATGCCTCGGGCGGAAAACATACCAGCATTCGTCGTGACCACCGCCCGGGCGAAGGGAGACCGTCACCCGTTTGAATGCTGTGATTCTCAGTCACCGTGTCCGCGAATGTCAAGCAAACAATGGCCCTGAAAGTCAAATTTTACCGGCGATTCGCCTCGTGCTACGATGATTGACTACCGGCGATTCAGCAACGTTCCCCGAGTAAGAGATGATAGATCAGGTACAAACCACCCGTCTTCCGAATGGCCTCACAATTCTGACCGAACACATGCCTGAGTTGCGGTCGGTCAGCTTGGGAATCTGGCTGCGACGCGGATCGCGACATGAAACGACCGCGCAGAACGGCATCTGTCATTTCATCGAGCACGCGCTTTTCAAAGGGACCGGGCGCCGCTCGGCGCACGATATCGCCGCGGAATCGGACCGGCTGGGCGGCCACTTCGATGCCTACACTTCGCATGAAATGACCGGCTTTGCCGCCAAAGTCGTGGACACGGAAATGGCGCGCGCGTTCGATCTGATTGCCGATCTGGTGCTCAACCCGCGTTTCGATCAAGACGATCTGGTCAAAGAGCAGAAGGTGATCATTGAAGAGATGAAAATGATCGAAGATACGCCGGATGAACTGCTGACCGAGTTGTTTCATGCGGCATATTTTCCGGATCACTCGCTGGGCCGTCCCATCGAAGGCACCGCAGAGACTGTCTCTTCGTTCGATCGTTCGATCACTTCGGACTTTCACACGCGAAACTTTATTGCCGGCAATTTTGTGATCGCCGCGGCCGGTAACGTCGCCCACGAAGAATTAATCAACCTGGTCACCCGCACCTTCAGCGTCGATCGCGAAGCTCATGCGATTAAATGTAATTCACCCGCGCCTAAAGTTGCGGCTCCGATCTTGATCGAACGCAAGGGAGAACTCGAGCAGGCGCACCTGATCATCGCGGCGCCGTGGCCTTCAGCCACCGCCACCGATCGCTACGCCGCCAGCATGCTGGGAACCATTATCGGCGGCGGTACCTCCAGCCGTTTGTGGCAGTCGATTCGCGAACAGCGTGGGCTGGCATACTCGATTGGCGCCGGCGGCAACACGTTCAGCGACGTCGGCATGTTCACGATCTACGCGGGAACTTCGCCCGAACAAATGGATGAAGTTTTCGATCTGGCTTTGCAGGAATTGCGGAACGCTGTGCGCGAGCCGGCGGCAAAAGATGAATTGGAATTGGCGAAGCAACAAGCAGTTTCGTCCGTGCTGTTGAGTCTGGAGTCGTCGAGCACCCGCGTCGGCGCGTTGGCGCGGCAGGAAATCATTCACGGGCGGCGCATCTCGCCCGCGGAAATCATTCAATCGATCAACGCCGTAACTCGCGAGGACATGCAGCAGGTTGCGCGGTCCTGCTTCACGACTGAAGCTCTGTCGGTGGGCGCGTTGGGGAACTTAAATGGGTTCGCCGTGGATCGTTCGCGCCTCGAAATCTAACTTAATTTGAGATTTGAGATTTGAGATTTGAGATTTGAGATTTGAGATTTGAGATTTGA
>CBFHBI010000355.1:0-4288 GCA_965653755.1 uncultured Blastocatellia bacterium | reverse complement strand
CCAGGGAATTCAATCAACAATTCCGCCTCGCTTCGTTGTCAGTGTCGTGGGACAACCGGCCGCATCGAATGCTTTCAATAAGTTTCTCATGACTGGCGCCATGCCCGTCGGTCCCCAAATGGCTGTGACCGCCGATCCGAATATGACAAGCCCGGCCATTCATGCTGTGGACATCGATGTAAGCAGGAGTCTCACGCGAACCATTTCATTCGATATTACGTATGCGCTGAGACTGGGGCGGCATCTGTTCACGTCAACCAACACAAATTTGCCGCCTCCCGCTTTTATCAATGGCCGCCCTGATTTTCAGAATGCCGCGATCAATCCCTCATTCGCGCAAATCTATCAATTCGAGACGTCCGGCAACAGCAGCTACAACAGCCTTGGCTTGAGCGTGTTTCGACACTTTAGACGGGGTTATATTTTCAATGTGACGTACACGCTCTCCAAAGCCGTCGATGACGTTCCCTATCTATTGAGAGCTGACATAGTTCCCATGCTGTCATTTGAGGCGACGCCCGAGAATGTCTTTGCACCACAGAATGAACAGGCTGTTTCTGGATGGAGCCCGACACACAAATTGAGCAGTTGGGCGATTTGGCAAGTGCCGAGCGTCGATAATAAGAAGGCAAGCCGTTTTCGTCGCGCGTTGGCCACGCTCTATTTCGGCGAAGGACTGTTGGTTGAATCCGGCCGGCACTTCGACGTGATCGTGGGCGCCGATGCTAACCATGATGGCAATCCGTTGACTGATCGACCGTCGACTGTGGGCCGCAATACCTTCCTGGGGCAGTCGCGACTTCAACTGGATGTCAGTGCAGGCACGAACATCAACTTGAGCGAGAAGCAGAAACTGAAGGTTTCTCTACAGGTCTTCAACGTACTTAATCGAACAAATTTCGCAACCTATAACGTGGTTCTGGGACAGGCCGACTTATCCGGACTCGATCCAAGAATTGTCTATGGCGCGGCGCGTCTCGATCATTTCGATTTTCGACATTCATTAACTCCCGGTGGATTTGGCCTGGCGACCAGCGCTTTCGATCCGCGCCGCATACAGTTGGAAGTGCGATATCAATTCTGACGCCACTGACTCGATTCGCAAGACATCTTCTATTTCTCGTCCAGCTTCCGTCCCGCGTTCAAGTTATCGAAATTCAAAATTGTATTGAACACGAGCGAGTAACTGCCGGAAGTTTGTCCGCGCCAGAATGGATTCATCGCAAACAAGACGACGTGACCGCGATCCCATGGTGAATCGATTACCGCGGCGTGTTGCGCGATTTCGTCTCCGCCATCGAGCAAACCTGAAACGAGAAGTTCATTGGCATTGCCCCAGCGCAGAACTACGCGCGGACGCTGGGCTGGGGGAATTAAACCAACCAGGTTGCGCCGCTGTTCTTCATTGACGGGCACGGCTTCCCAAATCTCAGCCGCCGGCGGAGGTTCGGGAACTTCGGCAGGCGGCCTGCCCTGGACCACGTCTGGGTCGTCAGTCGAGCCGCGGCCGGTATAGCGCTGCGCACCGCCGCCGCCTGGACCACCGCGTCGGCCGCCGCCGCCACCGCCGGCGACGTTCGTGATGTTGAAGATCGGTCCCTGAAAACAATAAACCGAAAGCGTGTCGCCGTAGCCGTAAGCAATGGGACTGGTCGCATCGACCATACGCGTTTTCAGCACGTCGCCAATCGCGCGCAGTCGCGTGCGCGGTTGAATAGACACACCCGGCGTCATGCCCATCGCGACAGCGAACTCAGCGGATTCATCTGAGCCGACGAAGACGCCCCCGTTCTTCACAAAGTTTTGCAGATTCATCAACCCGGTCCAGCCGAGGCCAGGTCGCATATCATCAGTTGAAGCAAAGCCGCCGAGGTTCGGCGTCAGTTCAGTTTTCTTCCACGGCAGGGGATTGCCGTACATCGGGCGACCTTGAATCACCGCGTTTGTATTTCCACCGCCGGGTCCAAAGACGATCACATCGTATTTCTTGTTCAGGTCGGCGTCCTTTGCGACATCCTGGGTGCTGATGTAATCGTAAGGAATGCCCGCTTGATCGAACGCCAAACGCCACCAACCTTCGTCTTGCGTGCTCAACCACGTGTGCATGATCGCTACGCGCGCGGCTTTGATCGGATGAGTCTTCACCGTGGGCGGCGTCGCGATGGCCCAAGCCTGGATGCCGAGTTCAGCAGTTGCTTTATTGACTTCGTCGATCAAAGCGCCACGAATGATCATTGAGCCGCGATTGAATTTCTTGCCCGCTGCTTCGAATGGCTCTTCGGCTGCGTCGAAGGTTGCTTTGCGCAGCCGATATCTCAGCGTGAACAAATCGTTGTCGGCGTTTTCATTGATCAAAAAGACCGTACCCGTGCCGGTCACGCCACCCGCCGATTTAACTTCGCCGGTGATCTTATCCATCGGCGCGTCGAGCACCTTCACGTCAGTCACGCGCACGACCTGAACGTTTCCGAGTTCGCCGAAGGTCCAGCCGGTGTCGTCATAGACGCTCTGCTGCGGATCGCGCGGGCTCCAATATTGATAATCAAGCAACGCATCCGCGATGCGGCTGTAGGGTTGGTCCATTCGCACGATATAGCTGCCGGCGGGAAATGTCCGCTGTTCGGTTTCCGGTGTGCGCGAAGGCGACGCGGTTGCTGTTGCATTCGGGTTTGCACCACGAGGCGGTCGCGGCGGCGTCCTCCTCTTCATCGTGACGGTAAACGGCGCCGACGCGCGATGAATCTCGCAAGCCTGTTGCTGAAGGATGCGCAGCAAAGCGGCTTGATTGCCGGGGCGCGGATCGTCGCCGGGAAACACGTAAGCCGCCGGGCCTTCATTCTTCGGCTTTTCGACCGAACGCTTTGATTTCAAATAAAAATTTTTCAGAAATAATTTCTGGTTCTTGTTGAAGTAATCGAGCGAGACGAGAATCGCCGTCTGCTCGTAATTGTTGTTGTTGCGCTGCGACCACTTCGCTTTTGGCAGCGGCGGGTTCTGTTTATACCAGGTGCGTTGATATTCATCCGGCGAAGTCGTGCGCGTCAGCGTATCTGCTCCGCCGTTGCCAAACGTTTCGTACAAGCGGCTGATGCCGTTGTGTGTCGCCGCGATGAACATCAGATAGCCGGGCGACCAGGTGTCGAATGTGCCATGCGTGAAGACGCCGGGCATGCCGAACTTGGTCATCTCGGAAACGTACTTCCAGCCGATCATCTGCCATTCGTCGGTGAGAATCGGGTCGAGCCAGGCGTTGTATGGACCATCGCCGACGGTGTTGTCATAAAGATAGGCAACTGATTCGTGCAGGTCGTGCAGGACTTGAGCCTTCCAACTGACGTAGGTGTTCATCACGTTCTTCGTCAACTTCAGCGAGACTCCCATCGCGTCGCGATTGTTGTCGTGCGCTACGTAATGTCCCCAGTAAATCAGGTTGGGATAATTTTCGTTGGGGTGCGCGAGGTGCCATTTGTAAATATCGACCATGCGATCGCGGCCATCGACTTCGACGACCGGCGTAATCAGCGTGACCATGTTGTCGCGAATCGATTTGATGTAAGGACTGTCATCGACCGCGAGGCGATAGGCAAGTTCCATCAAGGCTGTCGGCGCGCCGGTCTCGGTCGAGTGAATCGTGCCGGTGATGTAATAAATCGGAAACGACTGTTCGACGAGCTTGTCGGCGACAGCATCGTCCATATTGATCGTGCGCGGATCGGCCAGCATCGCCAGACGCGCGCGGTTTTCATCAAGCTTAGCGATCAGATTCTCAGAAGCGACGGCGACGGCGATCATCTCGCGGCCTTCTTCCGTCGTGCCAATCGAAAACACTTTCACCCTCGGCGTCGCCTTTTCCAACATCCGCATGTACTTGTAAACGTCTTCGGCGTAGGGCAGCTTGCCGGGCGCGCCCGAGATGTCGCCGATTACCGCTTGCGGCGTCGGCACGTTCGGCGATGCCGGCAGATAATCAGTCAGCGGCGAATTGAAAAATTTCTCCGTCGTGTATTCGGCAATCTTCTTTGTATATCCCTCGTCGACGGGCTGATTGGGATCGCGGCTATAGCCGTTCTGCGCGTTGGCGGACGCGGTTGCGAAGATGGCGAACACGATACTGGCGACGAGCACACTGCTGATCCGATTGAGATTCATAAGGACTCCTTGAAATTTGATTCTGCAAAACCGATTCGACGAACTCCGGGATCGATTCGAAGAGAAGAAGATGCTTTTAAGCTAAACGTGAGAGTAAGTCAATGAGTCTGCAAAGCGGGCACTTCCTAAATTTGGTTTA
>CBFHBI010000354.1:0-4298 GCA_965653755.1 uncultured Blastocatellia bacterium | reverse complement strand
GATGCCGGATGCCGTTCGCCATCGGCATCAGGCTGGATAACCGGGTTTTCAGCCACGGATTGCATGGATCACTTCCAGACAAATTGCTCTTCGACCTGTGACAGTCTATCGATCGTCATTGCTGGTCTTAACTGTCAAAAATAACAGGCTTGGTGAGTTGGCAGGTTGGTGGCTTTAAAAGGTCAGCTGAATCCAATTATCTTCGATGCTGACCACTGAAGTCTTGGCTTTCTGCGCGCGAACTTCTTCGGTGACGCGTTCTAAGATTTCCTGGCGGCGGCCTGCGGCCGAAGCAGCGCCGCGGCCGCGGCAGTTCATGTCCCATTGTTCCGGAGTAGCTACGAATATGTCCGCGCCGTTGATTGAACTCCCAGTCAAAGGTGAGCATGCCGCCATCTTCAAAGTACTTGATCGTCCCGCCACGGCCAGTCTGTTCTATTTCGACTTTGTAAGTCATTGGTAGATGCGCACTCAATACTACTTATTCATCTCGGCCGTCATCTCGATCATCGTCGCTCGAAAGCCCATGCGTTCGAAGAGCGCGCGGCCGCCCGCGTTGTGTGGCGAGACGCCCAGCATCACGGTCGGCGATCCTAAATCACTGGCGGCATGAAAGGCGGCTTCGACCAGCCGGCGACCGACACCGCGTGTTTGCGCGGCGGGAACAACATAGAGGTCGTGCAGCCATGCTGCCGTGTCACGCAGTTCTTCAATGCTGGCGGGCTCGATGCGTAGAAAAGCATAACCAACCGGCGTCGAGTCGATCTCCGCGATCAAAAGCACTGCGTCTGCTCGCGCAAGTTCGCCTTCAAAGTACCGAGAGAGTGTAATTTCACGACCTTCGGGCACGACGAAACGTCGCTCGTCAAAGTTGGCGTGAACCTCCGCCAGCGCCAGACCGAACTTCGCCAAAGTTGGAAGATCGGTCAATTCAGCCCTGCGGATTTGAATGAACGGGTCAGTCATTGTCGCCACTAACTTCGCTCTGGGACAGTAGCATCATTTAAACGTGACGTACATCACGTTTACGCCGCCATTCGTTAGCGGGCGCATCAGACTTTTGATAGAATCCGCCTTCCCGTCGGGCCGAATCAATTCATCTCTGGAGGTTTTCCCCAATGCGAAAAGTCAATCTTGGTTTCGCAGCGATCCTGCTGCTGTCTGTCACCGCGTTCGTTCAGGCTCAGAGCGCTGACGTTCCGCGTTATCAATTGCCGCCGAAAGAGGTGGTCGAGGCTTTCGATGCGCAGCCGCTGCCGGCCGCGATCCTTAGTCCGTCGAAGCAGATGCTCGCGCTGCAATATCGTCATCCGAATCCGACGATCGCCGAATTGGCCCAGCCGATCCTGCGAATCGCGGGCGCGCGTGTCAATCCGCGGAATAATGGACCGCAGCGCGCGGCGGAGATTTATGCGATCACTCTGAAGAAGATTTCTGATGGCAGCGAAACGAAAGTGACGCTGCCGCCGGGCGCGAACATCTCGAACGTGCATTTTTCGCCGGACAGCACGCAGCTTTCATTCATCAATCGCAAAGATGATCGGCTCGAGTTGTGGATCGCCGATACGACGACGGGCAAATCGCATCTGTTGAGCGGCACGGACCGATTGAATGCGACGACTGGCGATCCATGCGACTGGCTGAAGGACAACAAGACTTTGATCTGCGAGTTCGTTCCCGTAGGTCGTGGTCCCGCGCCCGCCGAAGTCACCGTGCCGACTGGTCCGAACATTCAAGAGACGAGTGGCAAGGCCGCGCCGGCGGCGACCTACGAAGACATGATCAAGACCGTACACGACGAGCAGCTTTTTGAATATTACTTCACGAGTCAGCTTGCCTCGATTGACACCGCGACAGGCAAGAAGACACCGATTGGGAAACCGGCAATCTTTGACAATGTCACGCCTTCACCAAGCGGCGAGTTCATTCTGGTCACCAAAATCAAACGACCGTTTTCGCATTTGATTCCCATGAACGGATTTCCGCAGGACATCGAAGTGTGGTCGCGCGCGGGACAGGTAGCGACGAAGATCGCCGACGTGCCTTCGCGCGAAGGCGTTTCGCTGACGGGCGTGCAGACTGGGCCGCGCGGAATTCATTGGCGGGCGGATCAGCCCGCGACGGTTCTGTGGGTGGAGGCGCTCGACAAGGGCGAGCTGAAGAATAAGGTTCCGTTCCGCGACAAGGTGATGTCGCTCTCGGCGCCGTTCAGCGGCGCGCCGACGGAATTCGCGAAGACCGAATGGCGTTATGCCAACATTTCGTTCACCGAAAAAGGGGTCGCGCTGTTGACTGAAACTGATCGTGCAAGCAAGCACATTCGCACGTGGGTAATTGCCAGCCCGCCACGTCAGCTTTGGGATCGTATTCAGGATCGCGCTTATGACAATCCCGGAACCCCAGTCGTGCGTCGCGACAGCGGCGCAGCCGCTGCATTTGGAGGTGGCGGCGGCTTCGGCACGGGTGGCGCGACTGGTGCGATCATCCAGAACGGCGATTTTATTTTTCTGACGGGACAAGGTTCATCGCCCGAAGGCGATCGTCCGTTCATCGATAAACTTAATCTGAACACATTCGAGACCACTCGGCTCTTTCGGAGCGACGCCAAAGCTGACGAGACGGTTATCGCGCCGTTGGATGAAGAAGGGAAGACTATCCTGACGCGTTACGAGACGCCGACTGATCCGCCGAATTATTACGTGCGCGATCTCAGCACGAACGCGCGGCGGGCGGTGACTGATTTCAAGGATCCGCAGCCACAGCTTCGCGGTGTGACGCATCAGTTTGTCACCTATCAACGCAAGGACGGCGTGAAGTTGAGCGCGACGCTTTATCTGCCGCCGGGTTACAAACCGGGCACGCGTCTGCCGGTAATCATGTGGGCCTATCCGCGCGAGTTCGGTGATGCCGATTCTGCCAGTCAGATCACCGGCTCGCCGAACCGATTTACAACCGTCACCGGCTATTCACATTTGTTCTTGCTCCTATCTGGCTATGCGATTTTCGATAATCCGACGATGCCGATCATTGGCCCAGGTGAAACCGCGAACGACACTTACGTCGAGCAACTGGTTTCTGATGCGCAAGCTGCAGTCGACAAAGTTGTGGAGATGGGCGTCGGCGATCGCGATCGCATAGGGGTCGGCGGTCACAGCTACGGCGCGTTCATGACGGCGAACCTTTTGGCTCACTCGCGCCTGTTTCGCGCGGGCTTTGCGGAGAGCGGTGCTTACAATCGTTCACTCACGCCGTTCGGTTTTCAAAGCGAGCGCCGCACGTTCTGGGAAGTGCCCGATCTCTACGAGAAGATGTCGCCGTTCTGGTACGCAAACCAGGTGAAAGATCCAATTCTCTTAATGCACGGCGAAGCGGACGACAACTCCGGCACAGTCCCCATTCAGTCAGAGCGCTTTTACATGGCTTTGAAAGGACAGGGCGCAACCGTGCGCTACATCACTTTGCCGTTCGAGGCACACGGTTACGCTGCGCGCGAGACTCTGCTCGACGTTCTGGCGGAGCGCATCAGTTGGTTTGATAAGTACGTGAAGAACGCGCCACCGCGAGCTAAGGACAACATGGCTGAGACGAAGTGAAGGATATTGGTTCGTGCCTTTATACAGCACAGGCATCACTTCACAATCTGGCGAGCAATGTTCGAGCGAACATTGCTCGCCTGTTCATTCGACGGAGATAATTTGATTTTGCTTTGTTTCCTCGCGATCGCGTTCTTTAACTAATTCGTTGACATAACCTTGGGCCAGAACTAGACTCGCGGCGAAAGTTCATGCCTGTTCCGGACGCGCGGATCGTATAGTTTCAAAGAACAAGCGATGACGTCACTCTCCCATACTTCCCGGATTTTGACGGCCAACCAAATACTCACTGCTTTGCCGCGTGAGCAATATCCTGCTCTCTTTTCCAATCTGGAATCGGTTCACCTGGCTCGAGGCAACGTACTCTATAACCTTGGCGATCCGGTTTCGTCAGCTTTCTTCATCCAGAACGGTATGGTTTCGCTCCTCGCCGCCACCGAAGACGGGTTGACAACTCAAGTCGGGATGGTCGGCAATGAAGGTGTGGCGGGTATTCCGGCGATACTCGGTGTAGATCAGGCTCCCTATCAGGTGATGGTCCAGATTCCCGGAACGGCTATGCGCGTTAGGGCGAGCTTACTGGTTAAGGAATTCAGTCGCATGGGTCCGCTTCACGACATGCTGCTGCGTTATATTCATTCGCTGATCTCGCAGATCTCACAGTCAGCTGCCTGCAATCGCTTCCACACGGTCGAGCAGAGGTTA
>CBFHBI010000353.1:0-4310 GCA_965653755.1 uncultured Blastocatellia bacterium | reverse complement strand
GTGCCATGGCCTCGCTGCTGGAGCCGGTGATAGATGAACGGATTTAAAAGCTCGTGAGCAATATTCTTTTGAAAGACGAACTGATGGAGTTTCATATCCGGTCCTTCAACTATATCGGACATGACTGAGTCGTCGGTCAATTCCAGAAGAAGTGTGTTCGGATTCACGCGCCGTTACTCGCCGCCCGAACAGATTCAGGATCTGGGCACCAGTCCGCGCAGCGATATCTATGCGCTGGGCGCGACGCTCTATCATTTGTTCACGGGCGTCAAACCGCCTGACGCGATCACGCGCGCAACCGCGCTCGCGGAAGGTAAACCCGATCCGCTGCAGCCGGCGCACGAAGTTTATTCAGAGGTTGGGCCAGAGATCGCTATCGTTTTGAATCGCGCCATGGCGCTGAATGCCGACGATCGCTGCGGCAGCGCTGAAGAGTTTCGCGACGCTCTGCTGCGCGTCGATTATTCGCGTTGGGCCGTCGCCAACGAGTTCGCCCTCGCCATTCCGCCGCAAACCGTAAACACCGTCAGCGTGAGTACGACGGTAGCCGCGGTCAAACCACAACCGCCGGAACCGCGGCGCATCGTGATCGATACAGTCGTTGCTCACAACTCCATTTTCAATCAGCAGTCGTCTTCCGATTGTGCGTCACCGCTACTGCCGGAACCGAACCGCATGCCATTTCTCGCGGTCGCGATCTTCGCCTTTATGATGATTGGTTTTCTAGGCATCCGTTACGACTGGGCCAACGCGCTGCTAGGTCCGGAGCACACGGACAGTGCGAAGCAGGATTCGATGCTCACCGAAAACGACAAGCCGCCGGAGCAACGGAAGATCATTCACTACGACGCGAAGCCGCCGAAGCGAATCGCCGTCAACAACACTCCACCATCTCGCCGAAACGAACGAGAGAGACGCGTCAACCACCGATAGCGGTGTATCCACCAGACTTGCACCAACCAAATCGACCGAATGGATCAAGACAATCTCTCAGTCAGGAAGGGTGGCTTGCGCCCGCTCCTGCGCGCCACATTCCTTGAAAAACAAGGAAAAGCCGGGGGTAAACCACCCTTCCCAACCTGAGAGATTACTGAGGTGCTTGCTTCCAACCAGGGTTTCTTGTGCGCAGCAAAATCAACCGCATCACACAACGGTCATGACTTTTGATTCGTTTTGAGTCGGATGTTTGCGAGGCTGGCGATGCACTGGTTGATACAGAATGTCGCGCTGTTGTGGGATGAAGCCCGCTTCGCTAATCAGATAGCGGAGAGTTTCTTCGCTGGCGCGATTATGCGCGCCCGCGGCTGAGACGACATTTTCTTCAATCATGATCGAGCCCATGTCATTCGCTCCCATACGTAGCGCCACCTGGCCCAGACGCAAGCCCTGCGTCAACCACGACGATTGAATGTTGTCGATGTTGTCCATGAAAAGACGCGAGACCGAAAGCATCTTCAGATAGTCGATGCCGGTCGGTTCAGTTTTGATCTTGCGGCCGAGCGCCGTGTTCTCTCGCTGGAACGTCCACGGAATGAAAGCGAAGAAGCCGCCGGTTTCATCCTGCAGATCGCGAATGCGTCTCAAGTGATTCACGCGATGCTCAAGCTTATCGCCGATGCCGAACATCATTGTGGCTGAAGATCGCAAACCGACTTTGTGCACGGCGCGCATCACGTCGAGCCATTCGTCGGTCGTGCATTTCGTGGCGACGCGTTTCCGAACCTCATCGTCGAGAATCTCGGCGCCGCCACCAGGCAAACTGTAAAGCCCCGCGTCTTTCAAGCGCCGCATGATGGTTTCGTAATCAAGTCCGGAAATCAGATGAATGTTGTGAATCTCCGGTGGCGAGAAGCAATGCAATTGGAAGCCGGGATACTTCGCGCTCAAAGTGCGTAAAAGATCTTCGTACCACTCGATGCCGAAATCAGGATGCAGACCGCCTTGCCTCAGAACGCCCGTGACGCGGAGCGCAATCATTTTTTCGCAGATCGCCTCAATCGGTTGCACGTACGGGTCCGGCGCGCCCGGCCGGCGATAGAACGCGCAGAATGTACAGACGACATTGCAGACGTTTGTGTAGTTGATGTTTCGATCGATGATGTAGGTGACGATATTTTCCGGATGGCGGCGCTGACGAATCTCGTCCGCGGTCGCGCCAATAGCTGCAACGTCGTACGATTCAAGGAGAGTTGTGCAATCCTCGATGCTCAGACGTTGGCCGTCGAGCACGCTATCGAGAATCCGTCGAACCTGGGGGTCTGGCATCGAAATAAGTCTAGTGATTTGCGGAACAATACTCAAAGCGCGGCGTCAAATAACGCATTAAAATTGTTGCGTAAAATAGTTTTCGTAACGCAAACTGTTAGTTTGCGAAGACCAGATGCAAGCTGACAGCTTGCGCTACAACGAACGGAAGGAAATTCAGCCATGAAAGCTCGCAGCGTACTCCTCTTGACGCTAGTTGTATTAATCGGTCGCGGTGTCTGTGATGGCCAGGTCATGGTAGGTCCAGGTATCGCACCCATGCCACCTACACCACCAGCCGAATCCCCGAAATTGGATTCCGAAACTGAAAAGAAAGCCCTCGATCTGGTCGAGTCCCTTTCCGAGCAGGTGCTCAACTTACACGCATCGGCGAACCGCATCCGCGCGGAATCGCAGGTCGCCGACATGCTTTGGGCCAGAGACGAGAAACGCGCGCGCACACTCTTCACCGCCGCAGTCGCGCAATTGACGAATGAAATTTCCGATCTCGATTATGGCGATCCAAACGTTTACAACGAAATGGGTCGCATCATGCAATTACGCCAGGAGCTTTTGTTGCGCATCGCGCCGCACGACGGCGAGCTCGCTATCAGCGCGCTCAATCAAACGCGTTTCCCGGGAGACAATCGCGCTCGTTACGGAGGCAACTGGACCTCCGGTAGCGAAGCGAACCTCGAGATGATTCTCGCGAATGCCATCGCCACTAAGAACCCCGAAGCGGCGCTCAAGCTCGCGCGCGCCAGCTTGTCCCGTGGCGTCTCAAACAACATCATTTCGTTTTTGCCGACGCTTTATAAACAGGACGCCCACTCAGCGCAGACGCTCTACAAAGAAATCGTTACGCGCATAAAAGACGACAATGTGACGCGCAACATGGAACTCGCGAGCAACGCCTGGAACCTGCTCGTCTTGTACCAGCCGCCGCAAGCCGACGAAGACACCTATCGCGATCTTTTGATTTCAATGCTCGGCAACATTCTGTCCAGCAGTCGTCAGACGCAGCAAGGCATGAGTTTCGCAGAGAACATGTATTACCAAATCGAACGCATCATGCCGCTAGTCGAGAAGTATGCGCCGACGCGAGCCGCCGAGTTGCGCGATTGGTCGCACGGCGTTGAGAAGACCATCGATCCCAACGCCCAATTTTTTCAGGAGATGCGCCGCGTCAGCGAGAAAGGTAGCGTTGACGATATGCTGGCGCTGGCGGCAAAGTACCCGCCCGAATTTCAGAACATGCTTTATCAAAACGCCGCGTGGAAGGCCGTCAACACCGGCGAGACGGCGCGCGCGAAAGACATTGCCGAGAAAATCGCCGACCCAGTGCAACGGCGGCAAGTGATGGACCAGCTCGATAATCAGGCTTTGCGCGCTGCGGAGGGCGACAACAAAATTGTCGAAGCGCGGCGCCTCGCCGATAAGGCCGGCACGACGACTCGCAAGATCGAAATCCTTCTGCAAAATGCGATAGCTGTCGCGGGTACTGATAAGAAGGCTGCAATCGATTTGCTGGGCGAAGCGAAAGCGGTGCTCGCTTCCTCCCCGCAATCGGCAGAAGAATTATCATCGCAAATCAGTTTGGCGCGGGCCTACATTCGGCTCGATCCTGATCAAGTCTTTGGAGTGCTGCAACCTTTGGTGGTGCGCATCAACGAGTTGGTAGCCGCCGCGGTCGTGCTGGACGGAGTTGATGCTCACTACCTGAAAGACGGGGAATGGATCATGCCGGGGCAGAACAATCTCGGAAACATGATTGGTTCGCTCGATCAGATGCTTGCTGGTTTAGGCCGAGTCGATTTCGATCGCGCCCGCACGCTCGCCGATCAAATCGGTCGTCCGGAAATGCGCGTCATGATGGAAATTGATCTGGCGCAAACGACGCTGAGCGGAAAACAAACCCCACAGCCGATGTTTTTCGGCAATCGCATTGTGAACGCGCCGGTGATTATCAATTAATCGCCGCATAGTGTCAGAACCCGGAGCGGTAGCGACGGGATCAAGGAACGCGTCAGCAGTAAACGAATTCCTTGATCCGGTCGCATCCACCA
>CBFHBI010000352.1:0-4338 GCA_965653755.1 uncultured Blastocatellia bacterium | reverse complement strand
TCAGCGGGCTACCGGGAGAACCGGCGCCGCCGTTGTCAGTTTGGTTCACGGTCACCGTCGGTGTGCCGCAGTTATCCGACGCTGAGGCCTGCGCCGGACTGGCCGGTGGAACCTGGCTCAGACATTGATAACTGGCATCAGCCGGCGCCGAGATTGTCGGATTTTGTGTGTCGTTGATAGTTACCGTGAAGCTGCACGTCGGACCTTCGGAACTGGTGCACTTGACGGTGGTCAATCCTAAGCCAAACGAAGATCCTGAAGGATGATCGCAGATGACCGTGCCGCAACCAGCACCGCCCGGCGTTGTGTAAGTCACGACTGCGCCGCATTCATTCGGATCGGTCGACTGAGTGATGTTGGAAGGACAATCGAGGTGACAGGGAACCGGTGCTTCGTACGCGCCGATGTCGGTGCCATCGCTGCCTCCCGTATTCGCAACCGCGAGATCATCAATCGTGCGCGGTTGGCCACGTTGATCGGTAGTTGCACCAGCGGCGACGCCGGCATCGATCGCCGGACTCCCGGGAGTCAACGCCATCGTCTTCGTTGGGCCACCGTTGTTTGCCAGCGCCATCAGCATGGGATTAGCTCCCGTTTGATCTCCCGTGCCCGTGAATCCCACGGCGCCCGTAATCACTCCGATCAGATTGTGTCCGTTGCTGGTGACTGTGCCGTCAACGTTTGGAGCTGAGACAGGCGGACTAGAATTGTCACCGGTGCCGTTTGCAGAAGTGTTGCCGGCGACAATCGTATTTTCGAAAGTCGCCCCTCCCGAACCCACGCGCACGCCACCACCCGTACCCTGCGCTACCGGACGGAGCGGCTTGTCCTCGTTTGATTCATTTACCCCGCTATTGCCCGCTTGGACACTGTTGAGACTAATGGTTGCATGTTTAATGTTGAGTGTAGCGGCGTTGTTGGCGGCCACCGCACCGCCGTGGGCCAAACCTCCCGCGCCATGCTGACCGCAGTCATGTCCGCCCACGCCCGGATTTATTTCTCCGCCATCGCCACCATTACCACCGGTGGCGGAGTTATTCGCGAAGGTTGACGTATCAACGATGAGACTGCCGCCGTCGGCCAGGATGGCGCCACCCCGAGCCGCGGCGCCATCACCGGCATCTTGCGCGCCAAATCTGACCGTGGCGAAAGCATCACCACCATTTCCGCCGATAGCGCTGGCCAAATGGAATGTTGAGTTGCTCACCGTCGTGTTAGCTAAACTATAAATACCGCCGCCGTCAGCCTCGCCTGCTGGTTCGACTCCATTGTCACCGTGACCAGAGTCGCCGCCGTGGGCGACCGTGTTCTCAAAAGTCGTGGTGTCGATGCTCACAGTGCCCGCACCTGCCCAAACGCCGCCGCCTTGGGCCAATCCCCCGTTGCCACCGTTCGCCTGACTCGGTGGCGGGGAATCACCGCCCTTGCCGCCGGTCGCGCTGCTGTTAATAATTTGCGAACCGGAAATGTTGAGCGTGCCGCCCTCGAAATAAATCCCGCCGCCTTTGGCATTTGAGCCCGCAGCATTGTTGAAGTTATCGCCGTTGCCGCCGTCGGCCGCGTTTCCTTTCAGCGTGCTGTTCGTAATGATGAGCGAACCGGTGCCCGTTAGGCTGGCGATGCCGCCGCCTTCCGCGTCCTCAGAAGTATGATCGTTAAGAACCGTGTCGCCTTTGCCGACGGCATGACACGATTCGATCAGCACGTCGTTGAGCGTGACACTTCCGCCGTTGTTGAGTATCCCACCGCCGATGCGAGTAGTGTTGTGTGCTCCGGTATCGGTACTCGTGCCGCTGGTGCCATCATCGGCGGCGCGGCCATTCTTAATTGCCAAATCCTGAAACGTCACATTTACGCCTGCAGCGGTTATCTGAAACGCGCGATCGTGCGACGTTCCCGACTGAAGGCCGCTGGCATCGATGATCGTCGCACTCGGACCGGATGAACCTCCGCCCACGATTGTCACCGGCTGCGACGTCGTCGTGATGTCAAGATCGCCCGACGCCGCCGCGTTCTCTTGCGTGGCGTTGGTTATTGTCAAGTTGTAAGTCGTTCCGGATTGAAGATCGATTTCGATAGGAATTCCGCTTACATCAGCGTTGGCGTGAATAATCGCGCCGCGCAAGCTGCAATCGTTGGGACCGCCGGCGCAGGCGCTGGCGCTCGCATTATCATCCGTGCGATTCACACTCAAAGTAGTAGTGAACAAAGGATTCGCTGCCCTTGTGACCGCGCGTGGCGCGGCGGCGAACGAATTATGTGATGTTGAAAATACTGTCTGCGTAAATTTAAGAGACGCGGCTGACAATAGGACAACCGCCAATAAGAAATAGGTTCCTTTCCTGTTCATTGTTATCCTCCCCTGACCGATTGTGACCCGAGTGGTTAAGCGACTTTCGTCAGATACACCATTCCCGTCTGGGCGGCCAGAACTTTGCAACCGAGGTGGTGTGTAAAGTCGGCGGGTGAGTGGCCCTGATCCGCGGCGCCGTCAGTCACCATCTTGAGCCGTAAAAATATTAGGAATCAGTTAAAAGGAGCTGCCGGAGGCCGACTACAGCAATCGGCCGCCGTAGAAAAACGGCGCGTCGTTTTGCCAGACAAGCGCGCCGGCGCTGGTACAGGCGACGTGGTCGCAATGACACTGGTACCCTGTCGGTATTCGGCAGGCGTCAGAGCAATAGCGTTGGTCCTCAGCGACCTGACAGCCGCAGAGCGGATTCGCGCAGCGGCTCAATTCAATTTCAGAGTTCATGATAACGCTCCGCGACAATCATCGGTCGCGGCCTTTCAAATGCAAAAACGTATTCGCAAGACGCGCAACGGAACCAAGCCGGCCGATCGGTGCAGATAAATCCGGATTGGCCAAAACTTCCCACGCTGCCGCACATCGGACACAGAAACAGATCCGGAAAAAACGCTGGCGCGCATTCGGGCGTTTGCGACAGTAAGTTCTGATTGATAACCATGGTTTCCCTCGTTTTAGTCGATGCATAAACCGGTCGGGGCGCCGGTCTTGAATGTCAGCTTGTTATGTCTGACCTGGAAGTGACTAAACCTAAAACGAAGCGTGGCGTTTAATAACCCAAGGACTTCGCAAAATGTTTTCGGAAATCACAATTTCATGTGACACGTAGTTCAGACGCCAACGAGGACGACAAAATCTGTACCCAGCGCCAAACTAACAATCAATCTGAAGCCGACTCCAAAATCTTGATGCCGTTGCTGATGTCGGATATAAACGGATGGTAAGCCGGCGAGGCAAAGACCTGTTCGAGTATTACGCGAACCTGCAATGATTCGCATCCTTTGGCAAGAATTAACTTCGGGCCTGCACGACGGCCAGCAAGTGGCGCACGTAGTCATTCGTCTGGTCGCAGCTACTTTACTCGGCGGCTTAGTTGGCATCCAACGTGAAACCACGCGCAAACCTGCCGGACTGCGAACGCACATGATGGTAAGCCTGGCTACCGCCGCGTTTGTAGTCGCGAGCGCGAGTAGCGGAATGTCATTCGACGGGGTCTCGCGAATAATTCAAGGCATTGTTACCGGCATCGGATTTATCGGCGCGGGCGCAATTCTAAAGCTCAGCCACGAACACGAAATCAAAGGCGTGACGACCGCGGCCAGCGTGTGGATGACTGCCGCGATAGGTGTGACGGTCGGCCTGGGAAGTTTGGGAATCGGTTTGATGATTTCGTTGTTGGCTTTCACCATTCTCTCGCTCGTACGGCTCGAACGTGCAATCGAACATCCAAGTCACACCGTTGAGAATTCGAACAAATCCGACTGACGGCGTCATGCCCCTGAGTTTCCCTTAATCAGCCTCTGAGTTTCCCTTAATCAGCAAAGGCAAAGCCGCGAGTTGACTCAAGATCGAGAACGCAATCAACGTAACGATCGATCGGTCGTACAAGAAACCCATCAAGGCGCTGCCCGCAAACCACGCCAATCCAAAAATCAGATAGAACAAACCGAAGCCCGTGCTGCGCTTTGACGCCGAGATCACGCTCGAGAGCATGGCTTTCAGCAGAGAGTTCTGCGCCCCCATGCCAACGCCCCAGAGAACCATACCAATCAAAATCAGCCACGACTGTCCCAGGAAAACAAAAGGCGCGAACAACGACCCCAGCAGGAAAGCGCCGGCGGCAATCGGAAACCCGAGGCGATCGAACAGGCGGCCGAAGACCAGATTGGTAATCGCGCCCGCACCCATCGCCGCCGCGTAGTAGAGGGCAACGTCTGTGTCCGAAATACTCGCTGCCTGTTTGAAATGAAATGAGATCAAAGAGAAGTCAGCAAAGCCCGCCGCGATCAACGAGCCGGCCGCGACATAGA
>CBFHBI010000351.1:0-4346 GCA_965653755.1 uncultured Blastocatellia bacterium | reverse complement strand
GAAACTTCGGGTTGCGTTCGGCGGCGTATCGGGCCCAATAAACGTGAAAACCGAAAATGAAGATGGCCGCAAGCGCAAACAACCAGCGCCACGCGTGCAGCCCACGGTTCGTCGTCGTCGCTCCCAATCGCTTGCGAATGTCTTTCGGCAGACTCGCGGGCGCGGTGTGTGCGATAGGTTTGCGGCCGAACCACGCACGCACGATCGAGATCAATAAAAGCAAAGCAACCAGCGCGATGCCCGATAAGTAAATCAGCGTGAGCCATGCCGGCAGTCTCTCAGGCGGGGCGGCGGCGGGCGTGGGACTTGGAGTTTGAAAGAAAAAAAGTGCGAGCGATGTCATGGGTTCTTCTTGCGAAGGCGAACCTCGACGTCGCCAAATGCCACGACATCGCCTTCCTCGATCGGGCGAGCCTCACCATAGGGGATGCGCACGCCGTTGATATGCGTGCCGTTGGTCGAGCCGGTGTCGGCGACCACCAGATTGTGCTGGACGTCCATCTTGAACGCTGCATGAATTTTCGAGACGCTTGGATGATTCAGATACACGTCGTTATCGGTTCCGCGGCCGACATTCATACGCCGGCCACCCGCGACAAACTCCAGTTCGATCTCTTTGGTCGTCCCATCAGGCAGATTAATCCGCGCCAACATCGGCACTTCGGTTTTTTCGACATGGGGCGGAGCAATCGGCTTGCCAAGCTTTTTCTCGAGGTCCTGCCGCTGAAACTCTTCTTCAAATTCACCAAACGTCGGTTCGACGGAAATCCCTTTGGTAAAAATATCGACATCGGTTTGGATGGTCACCGGCGCCAGCGTGCGATAACGGCTGTCGTTAATGTGATCGATGGCTGCCGCCAGGATCTCCGTCTCCAGCCGCTTCGTGACATCCTCCGGAGTTTCCGAGTGAGTGCCCCATTCCATCTTCAGTTTAAGATGATGAGGCGCGATTCGGCCGCGGCCCTTTTCGTCGCGAGCGCGCGCATCGATGAGATGATTCATCCGCGTGATGATTTGATCGGTCGTTAGCGCGGTGCCAGGCTCGGCGGTGCGGCCTAACTTTCGATCGACCACGTCGCCGACACCTTCCAGCACGCGACGCATCAAGCGTTCGGGAAGGATGGTGTCGCGCTTTGGTTTGGGCGACTGATTTTGCTGGTCAGCCATGGATCAGAATACGAGCGTTTGTAAATTGGGGTTCTGAATTCTATTTACAAAGCTGTAGCTCATTCTAGCTGAAAGTTCCCCGGAGTTGTAGATGACCGAATCAATGCTTGACGGCACCTGAAAGTTAGAAAAGAATGACTGGGATTAAACGTCGCGTATGAAATCACTCAATCGCGCAGACTCATCGGGATGGCTGGCTTTAATACTGGCGGTCGCAACTGTTACGACGTTGGGAATTCACCTAACACGGGCCAGCGGTCCCGTCACAAAGACCGAGACGGCCCTCTTTGGAATTTTAGAATTCCTTTTCTCTATCGCGTTTGCTTGGATACTCTCTCGTATTTCATTTCGCCGCGAATTTGAGGAAGGGCAACGTAGATTTGCAATTGCCGCATATCGCCGCGTTCGCGAAATTGAAAGAACAGCTGATCGTTTACTCATCCGAACATCAGAACGATCAGGTGCGGCGACTCCTGAGCTAAGTCATGAAATCGATGTGATTCGTCAGATCGCAATTGGGATTCAAGATGCAGTCAGATCTTCAATAGCTGACTGGGGAGAAATTATTGGCGACGAAATCACCGCAGTTGAGAAGATTGAGGAAATCCGAACCAAAAAGTCGAGACTGTTAATGGAGACCGATTCGCGTCGTTTGCAGCAGCAACCCAACCCACGAGATCTCGCAATTAGCGAGAGTTTAAAGGAACTGAATCAGCAGTTAACTGAGTTGCGGAAAGGCCTGCCTGCTTCTCTCCAGCTGTTGGAGGAGTCGGATGAGTCCGATAACACATGGGGTCAGACCACTCTCGAGTTTGTTGAGGAGTTACAGAGCAATAATAGTATAGAGCTACTGTGCTTTTGGGAGCCTGACCGCGGATTCGAGAGGCTAGCCAAGGAGTTACGCATCGGTGAGAAATTAAACTTCGCAATCGGGGACATCGGCCCCCGAATCGCGGCTTTGGTAGCAAGAGATGAATCTGGTAAGTCCGTGGGCGCAGTATTTAACACATCAATGGCTAGTCCGTACCATGAATTCATGGCTGTAGTTGCAACCATGATGGGCAGTTCGAAGTTCAGTGGCGAGGTCGTTAGCTTTGACGAGCAGGATACGAGCAGCGAACGTGTTTATTTCAGAGTAAAATTAGCGCCCGATCTGAAGCGATGGCAGCGATTAAACTGATCGGACCCGGTTGATCTCGAACAGTAAGATTCCGGCGGCGACGGCGACATTCAAACTTTCGGTCTGGCCCTTCATAGGAATTCTAACCGCCTCGTCTGTCATGGCTATTTCTTCGGGAGACAGTCCTTCGGATTCCGGGCCCATTACAATCGCCGTCGGCAAACTCCAATCGATTTCGGTGTAGTCCTTTTGCGCATGCACGTCCGCGCACGCGGTCTGGATTTGCCGCCGCCGGCACCAGTTAATGGCGTGCTCGTAACCGACTCCCGTCCAAATCGGCAGACGAAAGGCGGAACCCATCGCGCCACGCAGCGACTTAGGCGAGAAAGGGTCGGCAGTCCCAGCCGTCGTCATCAGGCCAGTCGCGCCGGCGGCTTCAGCAGTGCGTGCGATCGCGCCCACGTTAACGGGATTGTTGATGCGATGCAGGATGACGATAAGAGTGTTCGCAGCTTGGCGCGCGCTGAAGTCCTGCTCATTGAGCGAAGGTCTCGCGGCAATGACCACGATTCCTTGTGGTGTTTTTGTGTAGGAGATCGACTCCAGCAGCTTCTCGCTGACCGATGCTGATTTCTCAGCCGTATTATCGATCTCGTGAATCAGTTCTGTCGCCCGATCTTTCCTGGCAAGTTGGTCTGAATAGATCGCCGCCTCAATCGTCATTCCGGAAAGGAGCGCTTCCTGGCACAAACGCAGGCCTTCGATGAAGATCGATTCAGCAACCTTGCCGTCGCGAACGGCACGCACACGGCGGAGCAGGGAATTGTCGCGGCTGGTGATGTGGACGGGTTTCAAGTTTCAGGTTTCAAGTTTCAGGTTCATGTGAAAACCGTCTGATTGTAACTTGAAACTTGAAACCTGGAACCTGAAACTAAGCTTCAATCTCCGCCCAAATCGGCCAATGGTCCGAAACCTTCAAAGGTCGCGCGACTCCCCAGCGACTGACGCGCACGCCGCGGACAAAAATCCAGTCAGCGTGAAATCGCAAACCGGCGCCGCGCCAGGTCGGAATATTGGTCGGGAAAGGCGTTGAGTAGTCGTGAGACTCGAGCAGCTTCCGAATTTCGACCGCCTTTTGGTTGGAAAGCGTATTAAAGTCGCCGAGAATCACAACCGGTCCGCGGTGCTGCTGGGCTTCAGCTAACACAGCCTCAGTTTGTTGATGCTGGTTATCGAGTGGGCCGTGCGGATCGATGTGCACGTTGAAGAGTCGCAGCTGCTCATCGTCAAATTCGATCGTGGCAGCCATGGCCAGTCTCGGTCGCCAGGGACAATCGTGCCAAGGCAGATCGATGCGCGTAATTTCATTCAGCGGCACGCGGCTTATCAAGGCGACGCCGGTATCGCTGTCTTCCTCAATCCCGATCTGTTCTTCGAAGTTCAGCCACCATTCGCGCTGTTTGGGTTTCACGCCGCGTGGCAATCCGGCGCCGACATGCACGAACGGCATTTCAAGTTTACCGGCGAGTTGCGCCGCGACGTGACTTCCTCCAGCTCGCGCGGTCTCTTTGTCGGCTTCCTGTAATGCTAGAATGTCGGGCGGTGGCAACAGGGAGTTACTCGAGAAAGCTTCGGCAGCCGTCTGAATGTTTCGCTTGACTGCCGCCGCGCGACGGGGCGGAAAATTGCAGCCAATCTTTCGCAGTAACCCGGAGGAGATAAGATGACTTCCGACCGCGTAGCGGATGTTGTAAGAAGCCAGCACGAGGCGCGAACGGTTGGCCACCTCACGGGTGGCTGCCGAGGCGTTCCCGTTTTCGATCCTATTGTTGGGCTCTGAATCGCGCACGCTCAAGCGACTGATGATGACTGGTTTATACCGCGATTTGCAAAATCAGACGCTCGCTTTGACACAGCAGCATCTCAATTCGATGAACATATGCCAAGAAACGTAATCGCAATCGTTGACGATCTTTTTTTCGCCTCGAAGATTCGGGGAACGGCGGAAGCCTCGGGAATTTCGGTGAGCTTTCCGCGACATGCCGACGGAGTGAAAGAG
>CBFHBI010000350.1:0-4350 GCA_965653755.1 uncultured Blastocatellia bacterium | reverse complement strand
CTCGCTGTGTGAACAAATGGCTGATGAGAACGCGAAACTTTTTGCCCGCAAGCGAACGAAAATGAAAAGTGCTTTCGACCGAACCTCGCTCGCAGAGCAGGGATGGCAGTTCGAGGATATAACCCAATGCTTGTTCGCTAACATGCAACGCCACGCGCGCGCGCGACTTGAGGAACAGGAATTATTGAGACCGCGCCAGCAGCACCGTAATGGTGCTAAGTGGGTCTTTTGGGCGCAGGAAGCGGAGACCGGCAAACGCAAGAAGACACGAGGTGCAAAATGAAGCCGACATCAGGAATAACCCTCTCAGTATGGGCAGCGACCACTCGCAACCTCGTCCGCACTCCGCTGGCGAATGACACGACGGCCAATGTCTGCGTTATCGGCGCAGGTATCGCCGGGTTGACCACCGCTTACCTGCTGGCGAACGAAGGTAAAGCAGTGGTTGTTGTAGACGATGGTCCAATTGGCGGTGGCATGTCGGCGCGGACCACGGCGCACATCACGAACGCGCTTGACGATCGATTCTATGAGTTGGAGCGTTTATTTGGTGAGGAGGGGTCGCGACTCGCAGCTGAAAGTCATACGGCGGCAATTGATCGGATCGAAAAGATCGTTGAAGGGGAAAAGATTGACTGCGAGTTTGAAAGGCTGGACGGTTATCTGTTCCTGGCAGCGAACTCAAGGGTGAAAGTTCTTGACGATGAGTTGCCGGCGGCGCACCGAGCGGGCTTAACCGGAGTCCGAAGACTGGATCATGCGCCACTGGATAGTTTTGACACCGGGCCTTGCTTGCACTTTCCTCGACAGGGCCAATTTCATCCGCTGAAATATCTCAACGGTTTAGCTAATTCGATCAAACAAAATGGCGGACAAGTATTCACGGGAACACACGCAGATAAGATTGATGAAGGCAAAGTCATTACCACCAGCGGCTATACAGTCAAAGCTGATGCGATTGTGGTTGCTACCAATTCTCCGGTAAACGATCGTGTGACAATTCACACCAAACAAGCTCCATATACAACTTACGTAATTGGCGCGCGCGTTGCTCGTGGTTCAGTGCCATCCATGCTGCTGTGGGATGCGCCGGAAGATCTCTGGGAACCTTATCACTACATTCGGATCGAAAAAGGCAAAGAGTACGATGTACTGATCGTTGGCGGTGAAGATCACAAGACGGGTCAGAAGCACGACGGGGCTCAACGCTGGGGCAAGCTCGAACAATGGACGCGCAATCGTTTTCCAGTTGAAACGATCGAGTTTCGCTGGTCCGGTCAGGTGATGGAACCGATCGACGGCCTCGCGTTCATTGGCCGCAATCCTGGTGACCAAAATATCTACATCGCAACGGGTGATTCAGGAATGGGCATGACCCATGGCACTATCGCGGGAAATCTGCTGGCCGACTTAATTATGGGCCGCAACAGCCCATGGGCTGAGATTTACGATCCTTCGCGCAAAACATTGAGAGCAGTAAAGGACTTCGCGCAGGAGAACGTCAACGTGGCTGCGCAATACACCGAAATTGTGACGCCCGGTGAGGTTGATTCGGTTGACGAGATTCCCAAAGGCGAAGGCGCGATTCTGAGAAGCGGCCTCAAGAAACTCGCCGTCTATCGAGACGACGACGGTTTGATTCATTCAATGTCCGCGGCTTGCGTTCATCTTGGCTGTATCGTTACCTGGAATACTGCGGAGAAAACCTGGGATTGTCCGTGCCACGGCTCGCGATTCGATTCGCAAGGTTCACCGATTTGTGGACCCGCCAACACGAAGCTGCCGGTGGAAAGCATCTGAGTCTCAACGCCACAAAAGACTAGCGTTGGATACTAATGGGTCGCAAAGAGAACGAGGGCGTTGGCCGCACAAGAAAACGGTTGTTACAAACCATCCATGAGCTACCGATTGAAACACTTGATCGGCGACGACAGCTTTATTAATCTAGACCTTCCCCGATTCCCCTCAAAATAGTGAACAATCTGCTTACTTCGTTTCGAAAGGCATAACTATGACTTCCAGAGTCGAGCGCGCCGAAGACCGGCTCGCCGATTTTACCCGCGACAAGCGAATTTTGATTCTTTCATTGATGGCCGTCATCATCGGCGCGCTCAGCGCCGTAGTGGCAAAGATTCTTGTCTGGTTAATCGCAGTAATTACCAATCTGGTTTTCTATCAAGAGTTCTCCTCTGAATTTCAATCTCCGGCGAATCATCATTTGGGCGCGTTTGTAATTCTGGTTCCGATGATCGGTGGATTGGTCATTGGCCTGACGGCGCGCTTTGGATCCGAAAAGATTCGCGGCCACGGCATTCCTGAGGCGCTGGAAGCGATTTTGTTTGGCCGCAGTCGCATGGAGGCAAAGGTCGCAATCCTGAAGCCTCTGTCATCGGCAATCTCGATTGGCACCGGCGGTCCGTTTGGCGCTGAAGGTCCGATCATCATGACCGGCGGCGCCGTCGGTTCGCTGGTCGCCCAGATGTTTCATCTTTCGCCCGCCGAGAGAAAGACTTTGTTGGTCGCAGGCGCGGCCGGTGGCATGTCCGCCATCTTCGCCTCGCCGGTTGCTGCAGTCTTACTGGCAGTTGAGTTGCTTTTGTTTGAATGGAAGCCGAGGTCATTCATTCCGGTAGCGATTGCCGCAGCGACTGCCGGCGCGTTGCGGGTTCCTTTGATGGGAACGGGACCGATCTTTCCCGTCACGGCGCATGCTTCGCTGGGGACCGAAGGACTAGTGCTCGCGCTCGTTGTTGGAATTGTCGCGGGTCTCGCATCCGGCGTGCTGACCACGCTGGTCTACGCATTTGAAGATCTTTTCGCGAAGTTGCCAATTCATTGGATATGGTGGCCCGCGCTTGGTGGACTTTTCGTCGGCGTCGGCGGATGGTTGGATCCGCGAATTCTTGGCGTCGGTTATGACACCATCCATTCACTGCTACGCGGTGAGTTGATCGGATCGTTGGTCGCGGGGCTTTTGATCGGTAAAGCCTTGATCTGGTCCATCTCGTTAGGATCCGGAACCTCAGGAGGTGTGTTGGCACCGTTGTTGATCATGGGCGGTGCGTTAGGTGCAATCGAAGCGCGCTGGATGCCGATAGGTGACGCAGGTTTGTGGGCGATGATTAGCATGGCTGCGATGATGGGCGGCACGATGCGTTCGCCTTTGACGGCCATGGTCTTCACGCTCGAACTCACTCACGATTTGAATCTGTTGCCGGGGTTGCTGGTCGCTTGCATTGCCGCGCATGCCGTGACTGTGCTGGCGTTGCGTCGATCGATTTTGACGGAAAAAGTTGCGCGCCGCGGCTTCCATGTGAATCGCGAATACGTAGTCGATCCCCTGATGGGATTGCGGGTGGCCGAAGCAATGGATCGCGAGCCCCCAATAATTCCCGCTGCGATGAAAGTTACGGAGCTCTCGGACCGAATTGCTAACCGAGATCGCAGGTTGTCCCGACGTCAGGGGACGCTGATCGTTGACGAAGCCGGTTCGCTGTGCGGAATCATAACTCGCGGCGATCTGCTGCGCGCGATCGAGGAGTTCGACAATCAGAATCTAACGGTTCTCGAAGCTGGCAGCAGAAATTTGATTGTGACGTATCCCGACGAGATTCTTTACGAAGCGATTGAGAAAATGGTGCGTAACGACGTGGGTCGCTTGCCGGTTGTCAATCGCGAGAGTCCGCACGAGGTGCTGGGTTACCTGGGGCGCGCCGCTGTCATGACGGCACGACTGCATCGCATGAAAGAAGAATACGAGCGCGAGCCCGGTTGGCTGCAGGGATTGGCTTGAGAGCTAGTTTTATGCTTGACCGGTGAACACGCTCTTAGAGTAAGGAGACGGAACGGATGTTTCGTAGGTCCATTCCCTGCGGAGTGTATCTATTTTGGATTCTGTGGCTGCTATTGTTGCCCCCATCAACATCAGCGAAAAAACCTTCAGCCTTGTCTGCACCCGCGCCGCTCGGCAGGTTGGTGAGTGTTGACGGCCATCAGATGCATATCAACTGCACAGGAAAAGGTAGCCCCACTGTCATACTGGAGGCGGGAACCGGCGCCTTCTCTTTCGATTGGAGCTTGGTTCAGCCGGAGGTTGCCAAGTTCACGCACGTCTGTAGCTACGATCGCGCGGGACTGGCGTGGAGCGAGATGGGGCCGCAGCCGCGCACGATCAGACAGAAAGCCTACGAGTTGCACGCCCTACTGTCGAACGCCAACGTTCCGGGATCTTATGTGCTCGTCGGCCATTCGGGCGGCGGCTATATCATCCGCCAGTTCCAAGCTAAGTATCCGAATGAAGTTGTCGGGATGGTGCTGGTAGACCCAACCAGTGAACAGTTGACCATTCAC
>CBFHBI010000349.1:0-4356 GCA_965653755.1 uncultured Blastocatellia bacterium | reverse complement strand
TCGACCGTTATTTCAGCGTCATACGTCGCCCGTTGTCCGCAGGGAAATGCGCGATAGCCGCCGAGGAAGGCGAGCTTCGTGCTGCGATTGACCCAGAAGACTTCGGGATTGTTTGGATCGGTGTTTGGACGAAGCAGGATGATCGCGGCGGCGTCCTTGGGTTGTGGAGTTGTCACTTAAAAGCCTACGCTTCGATCGGCGTGAGCTGAAACAAGCGACCTAACCGACTAGCCCTGGCGAGGTCGTCGGTCTGCAGTGCTTGTCGGATCTCGTCAAGCTTCTTGGCATCATTCAGCGAGATATACGGAGACCAGCCATCTTCACCTTCCAATAACTCGACGTCTACTTCGACGACATAGTTACCCTCATGAATCAGTTTGGTCGTACGTTTCATCCTTATTTCCTCGATATGAAATCATCCTTCCAACGGATTGGATCGGGTCTGTAAGCGGTCACTAGGACCGCTGGTTCCGAAGCGCTTTTTGAAATTCCCCACACAACATGAATCGGTTGACGCTTCTTGTCGAATTGGAGAACTAAGACGCATGGACGTTTGTGATAGTCCGGATAATCCTCAGACTACCTTAGCGCTTGCCAGACCATCGACGATATCTTGAATGAAGATGCCATCGCTTGCCAACTCATCGTAGCCGTGATTGGAAATCAAAATTCTCTGTTGAGCGACGAGTGATTGCACATACTTGAGAGTTTCACTCATTGCTTAGTGGAATTGTCACCATCGAAATCTCTCACCGTCGCGGCCGACCCACGGATTGCCGCGCATGTGATAACCGCCTTCTTCCCAGAAGCCCGCCTGGTCGTGATCGAGAAAGCGTACGCCTTTGATCCACTTGGCAGATTTCCACGCGTACAGTTGCGGAATGATCAGGCGAACTGGGCCACCGTGTTCCGGCGGGATGGGTTGACCATCGTGAAGAAAAGCAAACAACGAATCTTCTTTCAAAAAATATTCAAGCGGCACATTCGTGGTCCAACCGTAGTCGTAGGCCAGCGCGAGCACAAACTTTGCTTCCGGTTTGATGCCGGCGCGCTCGGCAATTTCACGCGTCGAAATGCCGGTCCAGATGTTGTCGAGCCGGGACCAACGCGTGACGCAATGAAAGTCCGCATAGACTTTCACCGGCGGCAATTGCATGAACTGTTCGAGAGAGAATGCCAGCGGCCTTTCGACCAGGCCATCGACTTCAAACTTCCAGGTGGCCAGATCGATTGGCGGCGCGCCATGCGCGTCCAGCACGGGCCAACGCTTCGTCCGCGACTGGCCTTGCGGGATGCGATTTTCGCGGCGCGTGTCGGGAGAAATGATTACGCCGGGCTCGGCAATATCCTCCGGATTGCGCGGGGCTTCATTCTGATACTTTGGATCTTTGATTAGTGAATCGAGGAAGCTCATGTTTGGCGTGCACCGGCTTGACGGCGCTTTGCATTTGTTTGGAGTTTCGCCTTTAGGCGGCCGTTACCAATCGAAGCCGCGTAAACGCGGAACTCCGAACGAAAGTGGAAGCCGCCGCACTCTAAAATTATCCTGACCGGCAAGTCAGCTTCTCATTGGCTGAGTCATTTCGATCGAAGTGCTCTCTCAGCCCCTCGGCAATTTCTCGTTTGGCTGTGAGGCGGCGGCGCTTCTTCGCGGCTAATTTAATTTCCTCAGTATATGCCCAGTGATCCTGATTTGAATGGCCGAGCTTCCCGCCTTGGCCGGCATCATCGATACCTTTGGATGTTGCCATCTCAAAAACGAGTGGCGGGCAGTAGCCCGCCTCTAAACGGACTTGAAAAAATCATTTCGCTGCGGTCTGCGCTTTTACCAGCGAGTCCACAAGCTCACGTTCTTTGTCGACCAGCGTCCGCAAGGTCTGGCGAAAGATGCGCTGGGCCAGCGAACGATCGCGCAATAAGAGTGTGTGCAGCGACTCGTCGCTCCATTTGAGCACCGTCGAATCCTCCTGGGCACGCGCCGATGCTGAACGCGGAATGCCGCACAGCAGCGCCAGCTCGCCGAGCATATTGCCCGCATCAGCTTCCGTCAGCGTCAGATGTTTTCCTTCTCGTTCCACAAAGACTTCGATCTTTCCTTTCAGGATCAGCACGGCAAACTCTGCCGCTTCGCCTTCCTTCAATAAGACCTCGCCGGCCGCGAGTTGTATCACTTCGCCCGCGCCCAACAGTCTTCTGGTTCCATCTGCGGTGAATCCCTGTAGCAGTGGAAAGGTGGTCATCAACTCGGCGTAATCTTCACTCATCGGGTTTTATCTCGGGGAAACTTAGCGGTTCGGCGCGCTCTTCTCAGCCAGCTTAATCAGTTCTTCAGGCATCCATTTGCCGACGCCTTTATCGACGGCGCCGCGGATCCCTTTCGATCGATCGTGCCAATCATCGCGGCTGCCTTCCGCGCCGCGGGCGCTTTCGTAGTTTTCAGTCTGTTCGAGAGAGAGAACGATCCCCTGGGCGATATCATTCCAATCTTTTTGCTGAATGCCGCGCAAAACCAAAGGCAGACCCGCCGACCAGTCTTCTTCGGGCGCGCGCGCGTCCTGTTCGGGGATCGTCAAATTGTAAGCAGGCGGCCAGGCCCCACCTTTGAATTCGCGCACGAGTTGTTTGGCGATATCCTGGTAAGAGGCTTGTGCGTTTTCTTTGCGGACGGCCTGTGCGCGCCGGAAAAGGTCGGCGACAGTTGGCTCGCTTTGAGTCTCAGCCACAGCGTTCTCCTGCAAAATCGTTTGTGATATTGATAACTTACACGCGCGATGCTTGCAACTCAAGGCAGATTGAATCGTTCAGGTAACGCAAACCCGATAATGCGCGTCTAAGCAGGAAAAGTCGCCCGCAGTTCCGGGCGAGTCTTCCCGCTAGCTCTAACATTTCGCTTAATCAGGAGCGCTCGTCATGACTCTCTCGAAACGTCTGGTCTCGTTGCTGCTGATTTATGGTTTTGTGCTCGCGTGTGTGCCGGCGAAAAGTAGCGCCTTATTAACCAGCGTTAGAGTACCGACGTTAGTCGGGCAGTTGCCGCAAACCCAAAGCCCAACCGAAGTTGGTACTCTGACGCCTGTGAGCAGAGCTTTCAATTTTCTTTCATCGCTCTTTTCCGTCACCCAACCAGACATCTCCGCAGCTGACAGCGATAAAGAAGAGCGAGGACTGAAGTTTCGGCTGAGCGAAGCGCCCGATCAGCCGGAAGCGAAGCCGGTGAGCAAACTGGCGGAAGCGACGATACTTTCCGACGCTGAGACGCAAGCGGTTCTCAAACGGCTGCCGCCAATCAAATCCGAACCGAGCGATCAGACAGACTTTGCAATGCGCGAAAGATCTCTGCCGGCGCCCAAGGCCGGTGCTGTGGTCATGCAACCGTTTCCTGCGGCGGCGGAAATCGCGCCGCCTAACCCAACCAATGCCGGTCCCTTGGAAATCGTGCGTTTCTCTCCGGAAGGTGACGTGCCGGTCGCGCCGAATTTGAGCGTCACATTTTCTCAGCCGATGGTCGCGGTGACGTCGCAGGAAGAAGCGGCGGAGACTGTTCCGGTGAAATTAACACCGGAACCGCCCGGCAAGTGGCACTGGATCGGAACCAAGACATTGCTTTTCGAGCCAGAGATTCGCTTCCCGATGGCGACCCAATATTCAATCAGCGTGGCCGCGGGAACGAAATCGGCCGCCGGCGCGACACTTGCGCAGGCGAAGAGTTGGACCTTCACCACACCACCGCCGACCGTCAAGAATTTTTTCCCGGGGCAGCCTTCTTCGGTACAACGTCGTGACACGTTGATCTTTGCCGAATTCGATCAGCGCATCGACCCGGCGGCAGTTCTCAAACACATCAGGCTCGAAGCGCGAAATCAAAGTATCAACGTGCGCCTGGCTACCAGGGATGAAATTGAAAAGAGTGTCGATATCCGCGACCTCGTAAAAAGCGCGCAGCCGGATCGTTGGATCGCTTTCCGCGCGATCGATTCCGCCGGCCAGACAGAAAACGCTCTGCCGCCCGCCGCCAACATCAATGTAACGATGGTGTCCGGGCTGCCTTCAGCCGAAGGACCGCGCACAACTCAGCAGGCGCAGGTGTTCGAGTTCACGACCTTTGGGCCGCTGCGACTACGAAATAGTTTTTGCAGCTATCCTCCCAGCCATAATTGCCGGCCAGAGGAATCATTCGTCTTCGAATTCACCAATCCACTCAATCTCGAAGAGCATCCGGATGAGCGCGTGCGGATCGAACCGCAGATCGCCGGCGCGCATGTTTACATTTACAACGACACCCTGCGCATTGATGGAGTGAAGAAACCAGACACAACTTACAACGTCACCATCGACAAGTCTTTGGCGGACAAGTTC
>CBFHBI010000348.1:0-4356 GCA_965653755.1 uncultured Blastocatellia bacterium | reverse complement strand
CTTTCACCATTTCAGCATCTATATAACTGCCGCCGAATTGATTGAGCTGGGCGAGCCAGAAGTTAAAGCCGCTCAAGTCTGAATCGGGTGGAGCGTCCAGGTCGCGGCGCAGATAACCGAAGTATTGCATCATCACGAACGCAGGATTCTGCTCCTTCTGGCGGAACGCAGCGTTGGCCGCGACGTCCAGCAACACCGCCGAGCGACTTTCATTGGCACTCTCCAAAGCGTTGATCAACGACTGGTGCTCAGCCGGCGACGATTGGATGCCCGCATTGGCATACAGGGCATTCACGTAGTCCGTGTTCGACATTGGATCGTAAATTGTCTTGAAAGCGGGACGGTTGATCCACTTGTCCGCAAACTGCTGTTGATTGTCCTTCAACTTTTGCTCCCAACCGGGTGCGTTGACGATCACCCCGCGACTTATTTCCTCTACATCGCGCATTAGTGCGGCATATTTCGGCATCGAAGCGAACGACTCTTTCTGCATGAGATAACGGAGAAAACCCGTCTGTTGAAATTCAATTGAAAGGAAGAATGCCGCCGAGACGTTGATGCGCTTGTTCTCGATGCACTGCGCGTCGTTGCCGCATGAAGTAATCTGGTTGGTCCAGAAGCCGAGTCCCGCCGCATCAGGTTCACGATTCAAAAAATCGTGATACTGCATAGAGACGAACGACTGCGCATCATCGATCGGATTGACTGGGGTCTCGGGCGTGTCATCGATGATCGTGACCATGGCGGTGCTCTGCTGTCCTAAAGCGACGCCTGATGGATTGCTTAGAACAACGTTGAAGGTCTCGTTGCCTTCGACGTACATGTCTTCGTTGATGAGGACCTGAAACGTCTTGGACGTTTCGCCCGAGGCAAACGTCAAAGTGCCGGCCGCGTATTCGAAATCCGATTTCTGGGTAGCGCTGGCATCGACGGTCTTGTAATCGACTGCAGCCGCTGCGCTCGTGTCGCCGTTGCGAGTGACTGTGATTGTCAATGTGGTGAGATCTTCCTGCACGCTGAACGTCGGTTGGCTGAATTGGACTGTCGGCGAGCCGCCCTGCGGTGCATTTGGTTGGACCAGAGCAGTCGGCCAGAAGCCACTCGCGTGTGACAACGACCCGCCCGCGACCGGCCCACCTGCCGCCGACTGTCCGGCCGTGCCGTCAACCACTTTGTTTCCGCCGGTGCTCGAGCCACCGCCGCTGCCCTGAACCGACGACGTGACCTGATACTTGCCGCCGCTCATGACTTGCGCTGAAGCCGTCGGAGCGATCCGCAGCAAGACCAGCACCGCAGTCAAACTGATCGCCATCGTTTGCCTAATTGAAGTTCGCATGCCTCTTACTCCACTTCATTTCCCTTTGCCTTCGCCTTTGCTGCTGCGCAATCTGCGGATAACTTCTTCCTCACTTGCACACTGCCGCGCGCCGATTACGCAGGCACACAAGTCTCTTCAGACTTTCGATTTCGTTCTGCTGAAGCTTGATCTGTTCTTGTTGCCGTGAGATCTGCGCTTGCTGTTCCTTGACGGCGTTCACCAGCACTGCGGAGATGCGGTCGTACTTCACGCCTTCGACTTCGCCTTTGGCGTTGCGCGTTACCAGCAATGGTTCGACTGCCGCCACTTCCTCAGCGCCAAACCCGAGGTCGTGCATGCCGCCTTGCTTCCAATCAAAAGTAATGGGACGCAGACGATTCAGCACTGCTAGGCCGCCGATGAATGGTTGAATGTTCTTCTTGTAGCGCAGTGACGACGAGCACGTGGAAATTTGATTCAAAGCGTTGCGGCACAATTGGGTGGAACCTGCGGCGCCGAGAACGTTGATTCTCACGGTCTTACCCGTTTCGATCGTCATCGCCGCACCGCTACTACTCACAAAAAAATTAAGCGGATGGTTAGTCAGCGTGCCATACCAACCAGCGGCATCGCCAACATATGTTCCAACGCTAACTGTTCCGTCTGTGTGAACGGCGCCGTAACTGTTGGTTGCAGTCTTGATGTTCAGGCGATAGCTGGGTGCCGTAGTGCCAATCCCGATGTTGGTGTCGGCGCTCGCAGAGTTGATACCGTTAATGCTGCCAAGCACTAAAGAAGTGCTTTGGGTGACGTACGCCAGGTTGCCCACCGCCGATGCGTTGCTGAGGTTGTTGGCTCCGAGGTCGGCATCGGCGCCAACTAGAGTGTTACCAAATCCGCTTTGGTTCGTTTGTCCCGTTCCAACGCCAATGAAGGTGTTGAATTGCCCAGTCTGATTTGCGGCGCCGGACATTTCTCCGAAGAACGAGTTGTAATTGCCCGTGCTGTTAGATTCACCGGACGACGCACCAAAGAAGGAATTGTAGGTCCCTCCTGTGTTCGCTGAACCTGCCGCTGCACCAAAGAATGAGTCGAGTGCACTGTTACTGAGTTTACCTGCGGAAGCGCCAAAGAATGCGTTATTGGCGCCAGCCGTGTTCGATTTACCCGCAGACTCCCCAAAGAAACTGTTCCGGTCACCGGTATTCAAACGACCGGCCTCAGACCCGAAGAACGCATTGTTACTGCCAGTCTGATTGTTCCTTCCCGCATAGTCACCAAAGAAGGAGTTGGCCGCTCCGTTTGTATTTAACGCGCCTGCGGAGTTGCCAAAGAACGAATTGCTCGAACCTGCGTTAAAGAATCCAGCGTTCCATCCGAAGAAAGAGTTTTCATTGGACGTGTTTGTTAGTTGGCCTCCGGCGCCCCACCCGAACACGGCATTCCCGGACCCATTGGTGCTCGTGCCCAGGCCGACAGCGGTGTTCCCCGAATTCGGCAGGCCAACAGCGATGATGCGGCCACCAGCCAGGCCGCCAATGAAATATGCACCGTTTGCTGTCACTACATTCGCTGAGAGGTTTCCTCCGATTGCGCCGTCACCGCTGATGTTGAAGCTGGCGCTTTGTGTGCTATTGCCGTTTTGAATGTAGTTGTTGCTGCCGGCCTTCGGTGTTCTAGTGTCACTGAGACGCAAATCATTTGTGCCCACATATTGATCTGCCGCAATCCCGCCGAGTTGATTTGCGTTCGTTGCTGTAGTCGCGTTTGTCGCGGTATCCGCCGTGGTCGCCGAACCGGCCCTAATGGCGTACACCGCCGAAGTGAGTGGCTGCCGCGGCGAAAGGACCGTGTAGGCGTTCGCGTCGCCCGCCGTTCGCACCGCGATTTCCAAGAATCGATCGCCGCCCGTGAAAGCGTTCGCGCCGTAATCGAGTTGCACGGTGAAGACGCCGCTACTGACTGCAACGCCGCTGTTCGTGATAGTCGAACCGATTTGATTGTTCGCCCCGTCGAACAGTTTAAATTGCATGTCGTAAGTTCCATTCGCTGCCGTGCCACCGTCGGTGATCCGGCCTTGATAGGTGAACGTGCTTGTCTGAGCGCAGACGATGCTCGCGGGACTGAATACCGCGAGAATAAGTAGGATCAAAAATCTGCCGCGAACGGTTATTTCGCACGAGGTCGTTGGTTGGTTTTTCATCTCGAATTCTCCTTCTTTCAATCTGCTTCCGAACTTCGCCGGTTGTCGTCCCGCCTTTCGATTTCGCGAAAGCAAACCAACCTTAGGACACGCGCCAGTTGTGGTCACCGCTTACGCAAGTAGGAAGACGTGACGCCAGCGGTGAGTGGTCAGTGAAAAGTTGTGGGGAAAAAAGAGGAGCGCCGAAGCGCTCCTGCTCAATCAAGATTCATTCTGGTTGATGGTGATGCCTGACGTGCCAGCGATCATTGTCCTGATTGCGATTTCGCGGGCTGAAGCTTACCTACTACGATGCGGTTGGCAGAGTGTCCGTCACTTCCGTTCACGCCGATGATCTGCGCCATCCAAATCGTCTCGTCGTCCGTGGGATCGACGGCGATCCCCGCGGTGTCGGTGCCCATGAATGCCTGGGCCGGGTACGTTACTTCACTCGACTTCAACAGCCGGCTCGGGCGAATATCAGCTTCGTTGGGATACCAGACACTGAAGCGGACTTCGGGGCGCAGATCGCCGTTCACCGAGAAGCGCCGGTACACCATTACCATGTCGCCGCTTTTGTTCGCTTCGATTCCGGGAAAGCTGTAGTGATACAGGTCCGAGGATTTGTCATCGATTGAACTATTCAATCCAAAGGTGCGATCGATCTCTGTTTTGCCGTTCGAGGTATTGACTCGGAGTACTCTCACGCCGAGCGGACAACCATCCGCATTCGGATAACATTGATTGAAGGTCGCGTAGAGTTTTCCATCTCGAGCTGAAGCGTTCAAAACGAAATGCCAATCATTCCAGGTGTCGAAGGTAAAAGGTTTGATTGGATAAAGCGTCGGCACGAGCTTGCCGCCATCGAGGGACCAGA
>CBFHBI010000347.1:0-4358 GCA_965653755.1 uncultured Blastocatellia bacterium | reverse complement strand
GGTTCGATGCTGGCAAAACGCGTAATTCCATGTCTGGATGTCGATCGCGGGCGGGTCGTCAAAGGAGTTCGCTTCGTCTCGTTGATTGATGCCGGCGATCCGGTCGCTCAGGCGAAAGTCTATGACGAACAACGCGCGGATGAACTTACGTTTCTCGACATTACCGCGTCTTCCGACAAGCGCGACATCATGATCGATCTGGTGCGACGCGTGGCGGACGAGGTGTTCATTCCATTTACGGTAGGTGGCGGCCTGCGATCGGTCGAAGACATACGCGCTGTCTTGCGCGCCGGGGCCGACAAGGTTTCGCTCAACACAGCAGCGCTTGAGTCGCCCGACCTTATCAGCGAGAGCGCGACAATCTTCGGGAGTCAATGCGTCGTAGTTGCGATCGATGCCCGGCGTCGTGACGCGACTAATCCAGCAAACGGCTGGGAGGTATTTACCCACGGTGGCCGGAACAATGTCCGTGTCGATGCGCTCGAATGGGCGACGCGCTGTGAGCAGTTGGGCGCCGGCGAGATTTTATTGACGAGCATGGATTGCGATGGTGCGAGAGACGGTTATGACATCCAGCTCACTCGGGCCGTTGCGGATGCGGTGAAGATTCCTGTGATTGCTTCCGGTGGTGCGGGAAAGCTGGAGCATTTCTACGAGGCCCTGACAACGGGCGGCGCCAGCGCGGTTTTGGCGGCGTCACTTTTTCATTTTGGTGAGTTTAGCGTCAGCCAAGTGAAGGACTTCCTGCGGGACCGAGGAGTGTTAGTGAGATGAATCGCGATTCGAAGATGAAGCTCGATATGTCTGCGCTGAAGTTTGACGAGCGCGGTCTCATGCCCGCGATTGTGCAGGACGCGGGTACGGGTGACGTCCTGACATTGGCCTACGTGAATGCCGAGAGTTTGAGAAAGACAATCGAAACGGGTGAGACATGGTTCTGGTCGCGCTCGCGCGGGGAGCTTTGGCACAAGGGCGCCACGTCAGGAAACACGCAACGCGTCAAAGAAATTCGTCAGGACTGTGACGCCGATGCGCTGGTTATCTTAGTAGAGCCAAAAGGGCCGGCTTGTCACACCGGCAAGCATTCGTGTTTCTATCGCAAGCTTGGCGGTGACGAATTCGATTCGGTCAGTAACTTCGTGAGCATCGATCGAGTGCTTGACGAACTCTATTCGGTTATCCAGACGCGTCAGCAGGCTCGACCCGAAGGCTCGTATACGACTTATCTTTTCGAAAAGGGCCTCGACAAGATCCTCAAGAAGATTGGCGAGGAAGCCACCGAGACAGTGATCGCGGCGAAGGGGGAAGATCGCGATGCGCTGGTCGGCGAGACTGCCGATCTGATTTATCACTTGCTGGTGCTGCTGGTCGAACGCGGCGTCACCCTCGAGGAAGTGAGGAGCGAACTGGTTCGCCGTCGAGGCGGCCAACCAAAATGATCGAACAAACCGAATTGAAATCTTTGCTTGATTTCGCAGTTGGTCTGGCTCGCGAAGCGGGCGCGATCACGCAAAAATATTTCCAGCGGTCTTTTGCGGTTCAGCGCAAGGCAGACGCGTCATTAGTCACCAACGCCGATCGTGAGACTGAGAACTTCCTCCGTTCGACGATCACGGCGAAGTTTCCCGACGACGCAATTCTCGGTGAAGAGGAAGGCGAGCAAAAGGGTGTCTCACAGCGCCGCTGGATCATAGATCCAATCGATGGAACATTCTCTTTTGTTCATGGGGTTCCTTTATACGGAGTGTTGATCGGATTGGAGGTTGAGTCAGAGTGTGTTTTGGGCGTGGTGAACCTGCCGGCACTTAACGAAATTGTTTACGCGGGTCGCGCGCTCGGTTGTTTTTGGAACGGCGAGCCGGCGCGAGTATCTTCAACTGCAAGCTTGAACGACGCCTTACTGCTATCGCCGGACTTTGGCTCGTCAGCGCGGGCACTGCAACAGAAGGTTGGCGCGCAGCGAAACTGGGGAGATTGCTACGGTCACATGTTAGTGGCCACTGGTCGTGCCGAGATTATGCTTGATCCCGTGGTTAGTGCCTGGGACTGCGCTGCACTGTTGCCGATTGTCGAAGAAGCTGGAGGAAGTTTCACTGATTTGCGGGGCGATAGAACAATTTACGGCGGCAGCGCCATTTCCACCAATGGATTGCTTTTTGACGCCGCGATGAAAACACTTCGAGAGGCAAAGTGCTAATAATCCCGGCCATTGATCTACGCCATGGTCGTTGCGTGCGCCTGACCCAAGGACGCAAGGAAACGGTCAAAGTTTATGATGCCCATCCTGTCGAGGTGGCGAAGCGCTTTGAAGCAGCGGGTGCGCAGATGCTACATGTCGTTGATCTTGATCGGGCTTTCGGTGAAAGGACCTCGCCCAATCGAGAAAGCCTTCGCCAGATTATTCGCAGCGTTAAGATCCCGGTGCAATTTGGTGGCGGCGTGCGTGATCTTGATCAGGTGAGAGAACTTATTGACGGCGGGGTGTACAGAATCGTCATCGGCAGCTTGGCAGTCGAAGCGCCAAAAACTCTGGCTGAGATTTTGAGTTTGTTTGGGCCGAGTCATGTCGCCGTCGGTATCGATGCCCGCTACGAATTTGTCGTGACGCACGGTTGGCAAACCGACTCGGCGATCAGAGCGATCGATCTGGCGCGTGCGATGGCCGCGATCGGTGTGGAGCGGATTATCTACACCGATGTTGAGCGTGACGGAACGTTGAGCGGCCCGAACCTCGATCAGACCTGTTTGATTGCTTCTGCTGGCGTGAAAGTGACAGCCTCAGGTGGTGTTACTTGTCTTCAAGACTTGAAGGATCTTCTCGCTCTGAAACGTTTTGGTCTCGACAGCGTGATCGTGGGTAAGGCGCTATCTGAGGGAAGGTTTAGTCTGCCGGAAGCTTTGGAGGTGACGGCGGGTGGAGTTGACCGTACAAACTAGCGCCAACGAATTGCGATCCAGGATTTCACGCTACAGCGTGCCTGTCGGAACTGTGATTACCGCAGCGTCAGCGACATCGACGTGAAGTCAATCGCGACCTCAGATGCTTGACGAAGAATGTCCATCCCCAAATTTCCATGATGCTGGTCATCCCCGACGGGTGTGGAAAACAAAACCGCCGGTTCAAGCCTGGTTTCTAAGCCTCCGACTTGCAACCGTATTCCAGGAAGAATGGTGACTTCTCGATCGTTAGCTCCACCAACCTGAGTAACGCGCCTGGTTTCAGGATGGCCCTGCGCTGCCAAAAGAGGAAAGTCCAGTCGAAATCGCTGCCACAATTGCGTTTCCCGCTGGTTACCAGTGTCGAGCACAAAGTCCAGCGGTGTGCCTTCAAGTGAAACTCTGCTGATCACATGGAGGCCGTCGAACGCGAGATTCGGAGCGGTTGTTCGGGCAGAGGTGTCTGTGCCTATGCGGCAGGCTCCGGAGCGTGTCCAGCGTATCATCTGCAGCGCAATAGCGACCGGAAGTCCGATAGCACCCTGTCTTCCGGCAGGTAGATCGGTCCACGGCGGCTGTGATGCCGGCGACACAATCACCGGTACGTTTCGCAACTCAAAACGCCCGATGGTCATTCGCTTAATCATTCCGTTGCCTACTGTCGCCGCACCGCCGGCGAGGTCGTTTGCACGACCCTTGGCGGCCGGAACTACAACGCTCACCCTCGCTGCCTCCGCGTCACTCAGCACCGAAATACTCGCTCCTGTATCGACCAACCACGTCACGGAATGCCCGTTCACCGACATCGGCACGTGCACTCCGTCCTTTCTCACCTCACATTTGATCGTCGCATCGCTCCGCGATCGGATCTCAAGATTCGAACCGTTGCCGAATGCACTGAAAATCGTCTGTACGTTCCGAAGATCTGCGCGACCGGGCTCTACTTTCAACTGCTCTTCGATGAGTTTGCCCGCATCAGCTGATCTGCCGATTCTCAAGTAGAGGTACGTCAGTAATTCGCGTGCCTCTCTGGCTTCATTCGAATCGGGTGCCTGTGTGATGACTTGCTCGAGCCGCCTTTTGGCTTCATCTACTCGATTGAACGCGGAAGCGACCGCGCCCAAATACAGCGGGGATGCGTTCCGTCCGTCCACCGCATCGCGCAACTCAAACCATGCTCGGCGCTCGTAAAGCTGCTTCAGCTTGGCTTCATCGGGCGCCTGCGCGAAAGCAAAGGCACACAAGACGGTTGAAGCGACAGCAGCGATGCTCTGGTGTAGGTTTATTGACATGATGTCTCTCACGACGCTCGAGCGATCTTCGGCGACTTAAATGGGTAATCATCAAACGTCGACACACACACACTCCTCTTTTCTAATTCCTGTTTCGTTTCTTCAATCTGGCGTTTCGCACCAGTCTCT
>CBFHBI010000346.1:0-4363 GCA_965653755.1 uncultured Blastocatellia bacterium | reverse complement strand
GAAGGACAAGCAGAGACCTTAGCATCAGATTACGAGCGATCTTGAGTCAAGGGACGCAGATAAATGATGCACTGCGAGGTATCGAAATTTGCACGAAGTCGCTGGAAAGGAATCGACTGATGATACAAAAAACCACTAATACATACGAAGTGACTAGTGGCGAAGTGGTTACGGTGAAGATAATTGCCACGAAGGTCGGTAACACCGCTGTATTCGATGCGTCCTCTGTTACTGTCGACGAAATCTCAGAGAGCCCGCGAACTTTCAGGTTCACCGCTGATGACAGCGCCGGGCCGACGATTTTCGGAGCTGTCACATGTGACTTCACGGCTGCGCAGGATGGAGCAAAGTTCGACGTGGTGATTTCAAGTCCCGGCTCAGGTCCGTTTGACGGTCCAACCATCGAGAAAGATGACCCGGACTCGGAAGAGCCGATTTCCATCGATTTTGAGTTTTCTATTTGAAAGCCGGAATCGATTTTTGCGGCCCGTCAAAGGAGGTACGAATGCGTTCCAGATTAATAACCCTGCTTCTCGTGTACGCGATCGCGGTGCTACCGACGCATTTTGCTGTAGCGCAACAACCAACCGTTTCAGTTGAGCAACTCCAAGAACAGATCAAGCAGATGGAGGCTATTGATCGTGATCTCTCACTATCGGAGCAAACCCGCGAATTGAATCGCCAATTTTTGAACGCGCGCCGCCAACAGTTGCGTGACTTGGTTTCAAAGCGAATTGTTGAGCTGCGCTCGTACCAGACCAAGATGGAATCAGCCTTAAGCGTGGACGAGCAGAGACTCCTCGAAAATTCGATTCAACAACTGATGGCGATGATGCGCGAACCGGAATCTGCGGCACGCACATCCGACAGAGTAGTCAATAGGCCGGCAACTGTTAACACGGAGACCGTGGAAAACAACGGCAATCCATTGCGACAGTCCGAATCAACGGTTAGCGATGCCACTGAAGCAGGTCAGCCGGAGAGTAAATCCCAGGCACCGATCTCTAATTCAAGGGCGGCTCTAGCTCCGACACATCCGGTTTCACCAGCACCGTGTACTGGCTCATATGCGAACGTACCTCCGCGACTCGACCAATTGGTGGAAGCGATTGCTCTCCTGATTGTCGACAAAGCAGCCGAGGAGCGTGGCAAACTTCCGGCGCCGTCTCCAGCTATGTTTGCCCAGAGTCTCGCCGGCGAATTCGAGCGACATTATGACGAGGCGGTTTTATTGACAATTGCCGACGCACTCTTTACCGATACGCAAAAGGTTAGTCTAACGAAGCTGCGATGGCAGCAGTTCTCGGCAGAGACCAAAAGGACCGATAAACAGATTGGCGCATCGGCGAGATCCGAAGGCTCAACGAGCTTGGTCGAAAAACCGAATTTCTCAGACCTGCTGTCCTTTGCGATCGAGCACGGAGCCATCCAAAAAGAGGTTGACAAAACCAGTTTGACATTGAGCACTTCTCCCTACGCCATCATTGCCAGCATCCATGGCGACACGTCCGACGTTTATCAGCAATATGATTTTTTTAATCGTATCGGTATCTCGGCTAATTTCAATCTTGCCAATCAGGACAACGTGCTCGCGAACGCCAGCCGAAAACAACTGAATCAGTGGTCGTTGAAATTCCGATTGAATGCGGATCGCACAGCCCGCGGCAAGGACTTTCAGGACTATTGGGATAATCAGGTCCGACCTCTTATCGAAAAGAGGGCGATCGTTTTGGTCGAGGCCCTTCATAACGCTTTCGATGTTCGCTCCCCAGACGGTAAATACCATCTGGAGGGACTTCGTCGATCGCTGCGAGACAAGTTCAGAGGCGCGGCCGGGTACTTGGTGACTGTGGTCAATAGTACTGCGGGGGCACCGCCAGCTAGTCAAACTTCCGCGCTCAAGGCGGAGATTCTTTGCCGATTAAAAGAGGAAGTTTATGACCCGCTGAAGAACGGCACTGTGACAGTACCCGGCGACTTCGTCGCGTCGCTGAATAAATCAATCGTGGATTCCGCGGCCGCCGAACGTGATCTCAAGGAGGGTCACGACGACGTGCAAGCAGAACTCAAGCGCCTCGACGACAAGCCGGTGGCCTCATTCTCGTACACGAATGTTCGGCCAGGTACTGGATCCTATTACTCGGTCTTTAAGGGTCTCTATCTCCAAAAAGCTTTTGCCCCAATGAAGATCGCAGTGAATGGTGAGTTCTCGATTTATCACAATCCCGATCCGAAACTCCACCAGCAGAGACTACGTGATGCCTTGTTCAGCGTGGCGCTCGAAGGGAAATTAGGTCGCAGCCCATTTGTAACCACAATGATGGACGAGAGTCCTATCACGTTCTCATTTACGGGTAGCTACCAACGAATGTTGGAGAACACCAAAGGGACCAACAAGAAGGCAGACATCGGGTCGGGACAGTTGAAACTGGAGATACCTGTGTTTACTGGATTTTCGTTGCCGGTGGCAGTCACCTACTCGAATGCAACTGAGGAGCAAAAGAAGCGCCACTTTAGATTCAATTTCGGTTTCGGCCTCGACGCCGACAAGTTGGCTGCGCTGTTACTGGCCAAGAAGGCACTAAATCGCTAGTTTCCTTGCTCTCATTCATCTGGATCGAAGAAAGATGATCGGAGCGAGACAGCAATTTCGCATCCTGACTGTAATGCGTTTCAAACTCATCGGCCGAAAGGAGGGCTCTCAATGGACAGTATCGACGTACAAGTTCCCGAAAGCGCCGCTGGGTTTGTTACCAACAATCGTGGCGCCAATGGTGAGTTTCAGCCGCGGGAACGGCCTGCAGTCAAATCGCCCAATGTCGTTCCAGGATGACCACGGGCTTACACCTGACGGTATTAGTTGGACCAAAAACATGGGAGGCGTTAGGGGATTTAATCGCGTTCGGTTGGTTGGCGCGGATCGATGATTGAGTTAAACGGATTCCTAAGGAGAAAATCATGCCAACACTACAAAGAGGTTCATCAGGTCCTGACGTGCAGGCCCTGCAACAGAGGTTGAGCGATTTGGGTTTCGATCCGAATGGCATCGACGGGAATTTTGGGCCGGGCACTGAAAAGGCTGTGCGTGACTTCCAGCAAACCAATGGGCTGGATGTTGATGGAAAGGTCGGCCCTAACACGCGTGCCGCGCTTCAACTGGACGGCGTCGCCGCAACCGCCGCGGCCGGCGCGTCCGGTGGGGCCACCGAGCCAACGAGTACGGCGACGCCTGCAACTGCTCCAGGGCTAAACGTGGACGCCTTGACCGGCATGATTCCGGATGAAGTCCTCGCTCAAATCCCTCAAACAGCGGCGGACTTTGGTATTAACACTAATCTTCGACTCGCTCACTTTCTGGCGCAATGCGCGCTCGAGTCGACTGGATTCACCGCCAAGTTTGAGAATTTATCTTACAAAACCACGGAGCGACTGCTGGCGGTGTTCGGCAAACGTCTTCAGGGAGTTGATCCAGCAGCATTTCTGCGCAATCCCGAAAAACTTGGGAACCATGTCTATGCAAATAGGAACGGTAACGGCGACGAAGCTTCGGGCGATGGCTTTAGATACCGCGGCCGCGGATATATCCAATTAACCGGCAAGGCTAACTATCAGGGGTTTTCTAAGTTTGTCGGCGAAGACTGCGTGGCTGATCCCGATTTGGTTGCTACGAAATTTCCTTTGTCTTCCGCCGCGTTTTATTTCTCGTCAAATAATATTTGGCCGGTGTGCGACCACGGCTCGGATGACGGCACGATCACGCAAGTGTCGAAAATGGTGAATGGCAAGAATCCGCAGGCGTTGCAAGAGCGAATCAATAACACCAGACGATTCGTGCAAGCGCTTGGATAGAAATCTTCACGGAGAGTCTGAAAAGGAGAAGAGTTGTAAGGTTGCTCCTTTTCTCTCGGCTCAGCGACGCGTCGAGTAGCGGGCCAGTGTCTGCGGAAACACCTTCACGCCTTCCGGCATCTGGTCCATTGGAATCTTGTTCGCGCCGGTGAGTATGTCGCGCGCGGTCATCCCATAGACTTGCCGGTTATCGTCGTTGTCTGGCTTGATGAGGACGCCCTTCAACTCGAGTCCGGCAAAGGCGCCTTTGCTTCGCGAGTAAGAAAGAATCTGCGCGTTGAGTTTTAGATCCGTCGAGGCGCTGGCCGAGCGGCCAACTGGACCAGCGGCAGCGCTGCCTTCACCGCCAAGTTCAAACTTATCGCTCAACAACGAATCGATGGCGTGATCGTTCATGAACAGCAGAATATAGTCCGTCGAGGCGACACCTATTTGTAAGCCGACACTGCCGCCGCCGAGATCGAAAAACGCCGGCGCGCTCCAACCTTTATCGACGCGACGGCTGATTACGCCG